>SBBF01000115.1 GCA_005240075.1 Nitrospira sp. | reverse complement strand
TCATCTGATTTCGCCGGCCATTCAATGCCGGCATAAATGTCTTCGGTATTTTCCCGAAAAATCACCATATCAATTTTTTCGGGATGTTTGACCGGCGAGGGAGTCCCTTGAAAATAACGAACCGGACGCAGACAAACATAAAGATCCAACATCTGCCTTAACGTTACATTCAGACTTCGAATACCTTCTCCCACCGGTGTGGTCAGCGGTCCCTTGATGGCTACGAGATATTCCTTGATCACTTCGACCGTTTCGTCGGGTAAAAAATTGGGGGGGCATTGATCGCCATAAACTTTTTTGGCTTTTTCACCCGCATACACTTCAAACCATTCAATTTTCTTTTTTCCCCCATAGGCTTTACGAACCGCCCCCTCCATCACTTCCACAGAGGCCCGCCAGATATCAGGCCCCGTTCCGTCCCCTTCGATAAAAGGAATGATGGGATGATCGGGCACAGAAAGAACCCCTTTGTGGATGGTGATTGTTTGACCTTGTGTTGGTTTTTTTAACATGACTTATACCCCAAAAATTTTTCTCTTCACCCACATCACCGGATCAAAATACCGGTCTACCACCCGTTCTTTCAAGGGAATAATGCCGTTATCAGTGATATTGATATGTTCGGGACAGACCTCCGTGCAACATTTGGTGATGTTACAAAAGCCGGAGCCGTATTCTTTGCGGATGGCCGGAATCCGATCAGCCGTATCCAGCGGATGCATCTCCAGGCTGGCCAGATAAATCATGAACCTCGGACCGACAAACTGGTCTTTTCCCCCCTGGTCGCGCAGGACATGGCAGACATCCTGACAGAGATAGCATTCAATGCATTTTCTGAACTCCTGAATCCGCTCCACATCGTCCCGCGTCATCCGATAATTCCCGTCGGCATCGCGGGGCTTGGGTCTAAAGGGAACTATTTTTTCTTTTTGCCGGTAATTCCAAGAAACATCGGTCACGAGATCTCTCATGATCGGAAAGGTCTTCAGCGGTTGCAGGGTAATCGTTTCATCTTCCTTGAAACTATTCATCCGGGTCATGCAGGAGAGGCGAGGCTTCCCATTGATTTCCATACTGCATGAACCGCACTTTCCTGCTTTGCAGTTCCAACGGCAGGCCAGATCTCCCGCCGATTCGGCCTGGATGCGATGAAGGACATCCAGCACCACCATGCCCGGTTCGATGTTGGTTCTATAGTCGACAAATTGACCGCCATTTTTGTCCCCCCGCCATATTTTAAAATTTCGTTTCATGATCTTCTGTAGGGGCGAATCTTGTATTCGCCCATTCAAACGGGCGATCACAAGGATCGCCCTTACAGTCATATTTTGCCAATCTCCAAATCTTCTATCTTCGCATACGCAATTTTTTTCAATTCCTCCGGCGGTTCGGGGCGTTTTATTTTTTCAACTACCATTTTTCCATCAGACCCTTTGCGGCTCACCACATTGTAGGCCAACCATTCGTCCCGTTCCCCTTCATAATCGAGGCGGGCATGTCCGCCACGGCTTTCCTGCCGCATGAGCGCCCCCCGGGTCACCGCTTCGGCTGAGATCAATAGATTCCGCAAATCAAGCGCCTTGTGCCAGGCGGCATTGTACTGACTGGTCCCCTCCGCTTTGACTTGCGAAACTGATTCTTTAATCCGCTCCAGTTCGATCAATGCTTTTTTCATCTCTTCTTCCTGACGCATAATCCCGACATTGTCTTGCATGACTTTCTGGAGATCTTCATGAACTAAATATGGGTTGGTCCCTTTTTCCCTGTTTAAAATGGAGGTGGCCCGTTTTATAATTGAAAAAACTTGAGACTCATTAATTCTTGGAGAATTTTTCAGACTGCGGACATATTCTTTGGCCCCCAGGCCAGCAAGTCTCCCAAAAACAATCAAATCGGAAAGAGAATTGCCCCCCAATCGATTGGCTCCATGCATTCCGCCGGAACATTCACCGCAGGCAAAAAGACCGGGAATCGTCGACATTTGACTGTCCGGATCGACCCGAATTCCTCCCATAAAATAATGACAGGTCGGCCCCACTTCCATCGGTTCTTTTGTTATATCGAGTTCAGCCAATTCCTTGAATTGATGATACATGGAGGGGAGCTTTTTTTTGATCACATCGGCCGGCACGCGCGATGCAATATCGAGAAAAACTCCCCCATGGGGAGAACCCCGTCCCCCCTTGACTTCCGCGTTAATGGCCCGCGCCACCACGTCACGCGTTAAAAGCTCGGGAGGGCGGCGGGCCGATTTGTCCCCGGCGAGCCAACGATTGGCCTCTTCCACCGTATCGGCGGTTTCTGCCGCAAATTTTGGGGGGATATAGCCGAACATGAAACGCTCCCCTTTGTTGTTTAGAAGAATGCCGCCATCCCCCCGCACCCCTTCGGTAACAAGAATCCCTCGAACGGAAGGGGGCCACACCATGCCGGTTGGATGAAACTGTGTAAACTCCATATCCATCAGATCGGCTCCCGCCTCATAGGCCATTCCGTAGCCATCGCCGGTATATTCCCAGGAATTGGAGGTGACCTGCCACGCTTTGCCCGCTCCCCCGGTCGCAAAAACAACCGCTTTGGCTTTAAAAATAACAAACCTCCCGGTCTCGCGGAAATAACCGACCAAGCCCGAAACCCGCTCTCCGTCTTTCAACAGATCAAGCGCCGTGCATTCCATATAACACTTCATGCCTTGATGAATCGCATAATCTTGCAGAGTACGAATCAGCTCCAAGCCGGTGCGATCGCCGACATGCGCCAAACGGGGATACCGATGGCCACCAAAATTTCTTTGACTAATAAGACCGGACAGAGTGCGGTCAAACACCGCTCCCCATTCTTCCAGTTCTCTCACCCGATCGGGAGCCTCCTTGGCGTGGCGCTCGGCCATTCGCCAGTTGTTCAAAAATTTTCCCCCCCGCATGGTATCGCGAAAATGAATTTTCCAGTTGTCGCGGGCATCGACATTCCCCATCGCCGCCGCCATCCCCCCTTCGGCCATTACGGTATGGGCTTTTCCCAGCAACGATTTGCAGACAACACCGGTCGACAAGCCCTGATGGCAGGATTCGATCGCGGCCCGCAACCCCGCCCCACCAGCGCCGACAATGATCACGTCATGCTCGAATGTGGTTATTTCGGAAATATCGGTCATAATGTAGGGGCGAATCTTGTATTCGCCCATTCAAACGGGCGATCACAAGGATCGCCCCTACGGTTTAATTTCCCCATGTCGAAAAATCTCTCCACACCCCCATCGAAACCAATCTCACATAAAGATCGGAAAACCCGACCCAAAAGAGGGAAATCCAGGCAAACAACTGATGACGTTCATTTAAAAAAGTAACTCTTTGCCAGATTCGATAGCGTTTCTTGGAAAGAGAATCGCACGAAAAACAGTCAAGCCTCCCCCCCACCAGATGCCGCCACGAATGACAGCCCAAAGTGTAGCAGGCCAGAAAGGTGGCATTCAGCAGAAGAACAAGGCTCCCCACTCCAACTCCCCATCGGCCGTCGCGAACAAAAGCACGAAACGCGTCGTAATAAAGGATGACAATAAAGAGCAGGGCAAAATAGAGAGCGTACCGATGGAGATTCTGGAAGAGGAGAAGAAAAGTTTCCCCCCGATAATCGCGGCGAGGAAGCGGATTGACCGCACAGCCGGGAGGGGTCAGCGCGAAAGAACGGTAATAAGCTTTTCGATAGTAGTAGCAGGTAAAACGAAAGGCCCCTGGAAAAGCCAAAATCAGAAACGCGGGAGATTGGGGAATGAAAGTGGGCCACCAGGAGGGGTAGGCTCCCAACCAGGCATGTTCCACCGGCGCCGAGCCGACCGCATAGGGGTTGATAAAAATAAGGGGGGAATAAAAGGGGGAGAGATAAGACCCATAATAATAATGATTCCCTTGCAGGGCCGACCAGGTTGAATAAATGATAAAAGTTGAAAAACCGAGGAAAGTGAGAAGTGGGGAAATCCACCAAGTGTCGTTGCGAACGGTTACCGCAACACCCGATTGATAACCCCCCCTGGCTTGTCCGTTCATGAGGGGAGTTTAAGTATTCAAGGGAAGAAGTTAGGTCAAGAAAAAACTTGAAAGATTATTTGATGACTGACAGATCCGCTTGAGCCACAACAACTATTTTTTGAGCAACCTGGCGTTGCTGTTTTTTAACCAGAGCAGCGGTGGTGGCTGAAGTAAACATCGTCATCATGATCATCACCAACCCCATCACCAAAGTAAACATTAATATGAAATTTGATCCACGGTTCATTGTTTTACCCTCCCTAACTCCCCCCCTCACCCCTATACTATCGCAAAAGACATGCCATCAAAAAAACTAAATAATTTCAATACCTTAAAAATAAATCCTTCCATTATTCTTACTTAAATATAGATATAGTTTAAAAATATTTCTTAATACATGCAAACAGTATATTTGACAGATAAACAATTTTTTTGACGTTTATTTTTGACACCATTTCCGGATTAAATATCCATTAACTGACGATCTATACACCGATACTGAACCGCTTCCAACAGATGGGACGTTTGAAGAATGGAACTTTCTTCCATATCAGCCAGTGTCCTGGCCACCTTGAGAATCCGGTTAAAGGCGCGCGCCGAGAGATGAAATTTATTCATCATGGTTTTCATGATCTGCCTCCCCTCGGCCGGCAACTCGCAATATTTTTTAACCAGACCGGGGCCCATCTGGGCATTGAGCCAAATCCCCTCTTTGTGAAATCGTTCCCGTTGAAGGGCACGCGCTTTTATCACCCGCCGCCGGATTTTTTCTGAATTCTCCCGTCCGGTCGACTCCCCCATCATTTCATCGAACGGAACAGGAGGGACTTCAATCTGCAGATCAATCCGGTCCAAAAGAGGACCGGAGAGTTTGTTTTTGTATTTTTGAATCATGGTCGGATTGCAACGGCAGGCTATGCGGGGATGCCCCTGAAAACCGCAAGGGCAGGGGTTCATCGCCCCCACCAAAATAAAAGAGGCGGGATAGGTGAGACTCATGGAGGCGCGCGAAATGGTCACCGATCCCTCTTCCATGGGTTGCCTTAACTGTTCCAGCACATTTTTTCTAAACTCCGGCATTTCATCCAAAAATAAAACGCCGTTATGGGCGAGCGAGACCTCCCCCGGTTTGGGATAACTGCCGCCGCCGATTAATCCAGCATCAGAGACACTGTGATGGGGAGATCGAAAAGGGCGTTGGGTCAGAAGAGGACCATGGCCGTTGAGCAATGAACTGACACTGTAGACGCGGCTCGTCTCCAGCGATTCCTGGAACGAAAGAGGGGGGAGAATGGTGGGCATCCGGCTGGCCAACATTGTTTTGCCTGACCCGGGGGGGCCGATAAGAAGAAGATTGTGCGCTCCGGCGGCGGCTACTTCAATGGCCCTTCTTGCCTGATGCTGGCCGCAAATTTCGTCAAAATCGAGAGAATGATGCGGCGAAGAACAGGAAAAACTTTTCCCTTTGTGGGGAGTGAGCGCTAATCTCCCTTCCAGAAATTCGACCGCTTCTGACAGGGTGTTAATTCCATAAACCGGCACCGATTCCACCATCGCTGCTTCATCCGCATTTTCGCGTGAAACAAGGATGCCGGCCATCTGCCGTTTGGCCGCCATCAGAGCCATGGAGAGAAGCCCCCGAATTGGACGAACCTCCCCATTTAACGATAATTCCCCCACACAGAGAAAAGAATTGATCTCTTTATTTTGGATCAACCCGGAAGCGAAGAGAAGCCCGAGTGCAATAGGGAGATCAAGCGCCGTTCCTTCTTTTTTAATATCGGCCGGAGCCAGATTGATGGTGATTTTACGCTGGGCAAAATCATACCCGCTGTTTTTGATGGCCGCCACCACCCGCTCCCGGCTTTCCTTTACTTCGCTTTCGGCCAGCCCCACGGTATGCCATTTGGGAAAAGCCGAAAGACAAATATCCACCTCAACCGAAAGAGGATAGGCCTCGATCCCCAAAAGACCCGCTGAATGAATCATCGCCAGCATATAATTTTGGTTCTGAAGGGGGGGGAATCCAATGAGTGATTTCCTCCTCGTCGTTGCTCAAAAAAACCTTCACCCCTTCTTCCATACAGTCCATACCCATCTCTATTCAAAGATCGTGCCAAATAAGCCCGGAAAAAGGGAAAAAAAATTCATTTAATTCAAAGGAGTTATCTGATAGAAATTTTGGATAAGATCTGGAATTAAAAATAAAGAGTTCGATTTTAGGACGGTTCAAATGATTTTAACAGGAATCGACAGGTTGTTTGACGAAGAAATTGTTGAATTTGGTGACAAGCGGGTCGGCCTCCTTCTTCATCCCGCCAGCGTTAATTCAAAATTAATGCCGACCCTTGAGATTTTTCGGAGCCACGATGTCAATCTCACCCAGCTCTTTGCCCCCGAGCATGGGCTCTGGGGGTCCGCCCAAGACATGGAAGGGGTCTCTTCATCGCGCGATCCGGTCAGTCATCTGCCGGTCAAGAGCCTTTATGGAAACAACAAGGAATCTTTAAAACCGACTCCGGAAGATTTGAGCGAAATCGATATTTTGGTCTGTGATCTTCAGGATATCGGAAGCCGGTACTACACCTTCATTTATACCATGGCTTACTGCATGCAAGCCTGCTCCGAAGCGGATAAAGAAGTGATTGTCTTGGATCGTCCCAACCCGATCAATGGAATTGATTTAGAAGGCCCCCTGCTCAAAAAAGGTTTTCAGTCGTTTGTCGGCCTTTATCCGTTGCCGGTCCGTCATGGAATGACCATCGGTGAACTGGCCACCTACTTTAATGAGGAATGTGGGATCGAATCCAAATTGAAGGTCATTCCGATGAAAGGATGGAAAAGAAATTTTTATTTTGATGAAACAGCTCTCCCCTGGATTCCTCCTTCTCCCAATATGCCCACACTGCAAACAGCGATTCTTTATCCCGGCCTCTGTCTGATTGAAGCCACGAACCTCTCGGAAGGGAGAGGAACCACAAAACCATTTGAACTGGTCGGCGCCCCGTTTATTGATCCTCCCAAATGGGTCGAAGAGCTGATGAGTCTTAAGCTCCCCGGCATTTCTTTTCTCCCCACTTTTTTTAAACCGCAGTTTCAAAAATGGAAAGGGGAGAGATGCGGTGGGGTTCATCTCTATGTGACCGACCGAAAAACTTTTCGCCCCTGGCTGACCGGCGTGGCTCTGCTGAAGACGGTGATTGATCTTTATCCCAACAAATTCCAGTGGCGCGATCAGCCGTATGAATTTGTCACCGACATTCCGGCGATTGATCTGTTGAGCGGCGATTCTCTTCTGCGTCATCAATTGGAAAGCCATGCATCACTGGAAGAGATGAAAAAAAACTGGGAGACCGATCCTCTTTTTCTGTCAAAAAGGAAAAGGCATTTGATCTATGATTAGTTTTTCTTAAAAAATTTATTTCCCACTCATCAACCTGACCGGTTTGATCTGGCCATCGTGGCAAGTTCCCACTCCCAAAAAAGATTCCTCATTCATCAAGACGACAAGACCGGGAGGATTTTTTTTGTCTGATGGAATGATTTGTCCCCTCATTAATGATCGAGCCGCATCTTTGGTCAATAACAATGGAGGAATTTCCTTGAGTGCTTTAAGGATAGGAATCAAATCTCTTTCAAGAGAAACATTTTTGGGAGAAACTGCGCTTGTGACGGCAAAGGAGCCGCTCTTCTCCCTCCGCAATTCAGTCAGATGGCCCACCGTTCCTAACGCTTTGGCTATATCGGCCCCCAACACACGAACATAGGTGCCACGAGAACAGGTAACGCGAAATGAAAATGTTTGTCGGGACGCGGTTACTGCGCCGATATCAAAAATTTCAATCTCGCGCGGCTTCCTCTCGACTGTCTTCCCTTCCCTCGCCAGCTCGTACAATTTTTTTCCCTCAATCTTCCTGGCCGAATACATGGGAGGAAGTTGATCTCTTCTCCCCAGAAAAGATTTCAACACACAATCGAAGGCCGATGCATCAAGAGAAGGAACTGATTTTGTTTCAACCACCTTTCCTTCCCGATCCAGCGTATCGGTCGCTTCTCCCAGTTTCAGGGTTGCAGTATAGACTTTCGGTTCGTCAACCAGGTAGGGAAAAAATTTGACCCCCTCCCCGACTCCAACCACCAAAAGCCCTGTGGCAAAGGGATCGAGCGTGCCAGAATGCCCCATTCTTTTTATCCCCGTCTTTTTTTTGAGAATATTTAAAACATCGTGGGAGGTAGGACCGGCCGGCTTGTCGATTAAGAGGAACCCGGACATTAATAATGGGGGCCCTGATACCCCTTTAAGGCAACTACTCGTATCTATCATAATTTCTATCGGGGTATCATTAGCCCCCATACCCCTGCGCTCACAACTGGCAAAGCCAGTTTGTTCGCTTATTTCATTTTTTTCTCCTCGTTCAACCGTTCAAAAATTGCCTCGACATTTTTTTCCATTTCAACCGTTTCGTCATAAAAAAATTCGATTTTGGGCATCCGTTTGAGGTTGACCTGTGCCGCGATCGCGTGGCGAAAATAACCGGCCGAACGCCGTAAGGCTTTCTGGATTTGAGGCTCTCTCACTTTTCCTTCCGGAAGGTCGTAATAAATGCGGGCCAGAGACAAATCGGGGGTTACTGCGACATGTGTCACCCTTAATCCGGTCAGATCGGCATCCTTCACCTGAAACAGCAACGTATTGGCAACAGCGTGATAAAAAGCGTCTTCGATTTTTTTTATCCGGCGCAAATCCATTTACAACTCTGTTTTGATCAACTCTACCTGATACGCTTCAATGACATCCCCCTGTTTGATGTCCTGATACCCTTCAATGGCAATGCCGCATTCCAGATTTTCCTGAACTTCCCGGGCATCGTCTTTCTCCCTCTTGAGCGAGGCGATTTTTCCTTCATGAACCACCACATTATCGCGCAACAGGCGGATTTCCGCACTTCGGGAAATCTTTCCATCCACCACCATGCAGCCAGCCACCGTCCCCACTTTGGATACCGTAAAAGTTTGACGAACCTCCGCACGCCCCAAATAGGTTTCTTTGCGGGTCGGCGCCAGCAGTCCTTCCATCGCCAGTTTGACATCGTTGACCATGTCGTAGATGATTTTATACAGCTTGATCTGGACCTGTTCAGTCTGCGCTACTTTGATCGCCTTGGTTTCCGGACGAACATTAAATCCGATAATGATAGCCCTGGAAGCGGCCGACAGCAGAACATCCGATTCGGTGATTCCCCCGACTCCTCCATGAATGATTTTGACCTGAACCTTGGGGGTGGATAATTTTTTGAGCGATTCGCTGACCGCTTCCAGTGACCCGTGCACATCTGTTTTGATGAGAACCGCCAGCTCCCTGACCTTCCCCTGTTGAATCTTCGAGAAAAGATCTTCCAGAGAAACCTTGACAGGAGCGGTTCCCCTGTCCGGTTGCAGGGCATTTTTCCGATGCTCGCAAATTTCCCTCGCTTTCTGTTCATCCTCCACAACATGAAAAACATCGGAAGCGGAAGGAACGGCCTCCAAACCAAGCAATTCCACCGCCTCGGAAGGAAGAGCCTGATCAACCTGGGTTCCCCAATCATTGATCATCGCCCTCACCTTCCCCCAGTAAGGCCCGGCAACTAACACGTCACCCACTTTAAGAGTTCCCTGTTGAATCAAAACTGTTGAGACCGGCCCCCGTTGCCTGTCGAGGCGTGCTTCAATGACAACTCCCTTGGCGCGACCAACTTGCGGCGCTTTTAATTCAAGAATTTCAGCCTGCAAAAGAACCTTCTCCAGCAATTCATCAATACCGGTTTTTTGTTTGGCCGAAACCAGCGCGTATTGCGTTTCTCCCCCCCACTCTTCGGGAGCCAATCCCTGTTCGGAAAGCTGTCGCTTGACCCGCTCCACGTTCGCCTCCGGTTTGTCAATCTTGTTGACCGCCACCACAATCGGCACCTGGGCCGCCTTGGCATGATCGATCGATTCCAGGGTTTGTGGCATCAGTCCGTCATCAGCCGCCACTACCAAAATAACAATATCGGTCACCTTGGCTCCCCGCGCCCGCATGGCTGTAAAAGCTTCGTGCCCCGGCGTATCCAGGAAAGTGATTTTACCTTTGGGCAGTTCCACCGTATAGGCACCAATGTGTTGCGTGATCCCTCCCGCTTCTCCTTCTGTAACATTGGTCCGACGAATAGCATCCAGAAGCGATGTTTTGCCATGATCGACATGCCCCATCACTGTGACAACCGGAGGACGAGGGAAAACAAGAATATCCTCCTGCTTTCCTTCTTCAAGAATCCTGGTTTCATCAAAAGCCACGTTTTTGACTTCAAACTGAAATTCGTGGGCTACCAGAGTGGCTGTATCCAGATCGAGCTCAGAATTTATCGTCGCCATCATTCCCATGTTCATCAGCTTGCCGATAACCCCAGCCGCTTTGACGCCGATGGCATGGGCCAGATCCCCCACACGAATGGTCCGATCCATCTCCACAATTCTTTTGGCCGCTTTGGTAATGGTGAGGGGGGTTTTTTTAAGCCCCTTTCTGGAAATAATTTTCTTCTTTTTGACAGATTTGGAAGGCTCGAAAACCCGTTCCACCCGGTCCACGTGTGCCAGACGGGTTAATTGGGTAATGGTGGCGATTTTGCCAACCCCTTCCAGATCAACCTCCAGCTCCCCTTCTTTCTTTTTGACAATTTTTTTGTACTTGGATTTTTTTTCTTCTTCATCTTCCACTGTCAGTTCAGTCCCGGGAAGAATGGTGAGAGGGATCTCAACGGATGGAGTCTTTTTTTCAGAAATCACAACGGCAGGACCTTCATGGGGCACAGATTTTTGAGCCTCTTCTTTGACCGGTTTTACAGCTGCTTGAGATAAAACAACTGGAGAAACAGCCTCTTTTTTGGCCGGTACTTTAATCTCTTCCTCCGGAGGAGCGACAACGATCTCTTTCCGGCGTCGGATGACTGTCGACTTGACCCTCTTCTCAACAACCTGTGTGCTGTCCTGGGACATGGATAAGATTACCCTTCTTTAATTTCTGCGCTCCCCGCATCATTCGCCGGCAGCGGCACTAACGGGGCATCAATGGTTTCTTCACTCCCTATTTCTTTCTTTTTGACCGCTGCCTCAGCCTGACCAAAAATTCTCTTCAAAGCCTCCTGATCCATTCCTGGAATGGTCAAGAATTCATCGAGCCCCATGTGCACAATTTCCTCCGCAGAACGAAAAGCGTTGCTGTAGAGCACCATCGCCGTCGATTCATCGATCTTCAAATCTTCCACCAGCTTGGCCTTGGCCTGCTTCGCTAGTTCATCATATTTAGTTTCGCTGTAGATATCGATATTCCAACTGGTAAGATTGGCTGCCAGACGGACATTCTGCCCCTTACGGCCGATTGCCAGCGAGAGCTGGTCATCCGGAACAATAATTTCCATGGCATGCTCCCCTTCCTTGATAATCACCTTCCCCACCTCGGCCGGAGCAATGGCGTTGCAGACAAATTTGGCTGGATCTTCGTCCCACAAAACAATATCAATTTTCTCCCCGCGCAATTCCTGAACAATGCTCTGAACACGGGATCCCTTCATTCCCACGCAAGCTCCCACCGGATCGACATCCCCGTCCCTGGAATAAACCGCCACCTTGGCCCTCACCCCCGGCTCGCGGGCGCAACTTTTAATTTCAACAATTTTTTCGGAAATTTCAGGAACCTCCATTTCAAACAATCCCCTGAGCAAACCGGGATGGCGCCGCGACAAAATCACCTGCGCCCCTCTTCCCATCGTGTTCAGCTCCAGGAAATAGGCCTGAACCCGGTCGCCCGATTTGTACGCTTCGGTCGGAACCTGTTCCCGGTAGGGGATGATCGCTTCGGTCTTCCCCAGGTCCACGATCAGATTCCCTTTCTCAAACCGGCGCACAATGCCGGATAAAATCTGCCCCACCCGGTCCTTATACTCGTTGACAACAATATCTTTTTCCGCATCGCGCATTTTCTGGATGATCACCTGCTTCGCGGTCTGCGCCGCAATGCGCCCCAGAATGCTCGGATCGATTTTGGTCCCCAGGCTGTCCCCCAGACTCGCATCCGGATCGAGCTTTTTGGCTTCTTCCATCGTAATTTGCGTGTGATGATCAGTGACCGTTTCACTCACCGTCTTGAATTGAAACAACTCCACCTCTCCCATTTCCGAATTGAAATGGGCTTCCAGTTCCCCCTCATATCCCAACTTTTTCCGGGCGGCCGACATCATCGCCTGTTCCAGCGCTTCAATCAGCGATTCTTTGGGAATCCCCTTTTCTTTTTCAATTTGTTCAATAACGCGGTTAAGATCGAAAACCATAAATTATCCTCCCCGATGTGCTTTCAGGATCTGATCAAAACGAAGAACATATTCCTTTCGATCAATTTCCATAACCAAACCGTCTTCCCTCACTTCTGTCAGTACGCCTTTATAATTCTGTCTCCCCTCTATTGGTTGAATTGTTTTAATCCGGATTGTTTTTCCCCGAACTCTTTCAAAATGCCTCTTTTTCTTCAAGGGACGATCAATTCCCGGCGATGAAACCTCCAGCTCATAAGCCGTTGGAATCCCTCCATCCACTTCAATCAGATCCTCGATGGCATGGCTCACTCGGGTGCAGTCATCAAGCGTGACCGATCCTTCTTCTTTGTCAAGTAGAACTCTTAAAATCGTTCTCCCGCTCTCTCCGGTCAGCAAGACTTCAAGAAGTTCCAATCCCTCCTCGCGAACTACCGGATCGATTAACCTTTCGACTTTCTTTTCAATAGAAGTTCGATCCACAAAAAAAAAGGGCCAATCGTTTGTTTTGGCCCTTAACGGTGACCACGTTTTCGGGGGTTATATATGACAAAGAAGAGGCCAAAAGCAATATAAAAATTGCGAGCTAAATCCCCCTCAATGCATCAATTATTTTATTCATGTCGTCAGGAATAGGAGCGGTGAGTTTCATTTTTTTGGAACTGATGGGATGAATCAATTCAACGCGGTGGGCATGTAACATCTGGCGCCTGGCGTGCAGGGGCGGTTCGCGAACCATCCCTCCTGGTTTGCGATACAATTTATCCCCCATCACCGGATGACCGATGGAAGCCATATGAACCCGGATCTGGTGGGTTCTGCCGGTTTTGAGCAAGATCCGAAGAAGAGTGGCACTCTCGTAGCGTTCTTCCACCGCATATTCCGTACAACTCTCCTTGCCTTCTCCTTCATCGGCTATACGCGCTTTTCTTCCCCCTTCATATTTCCCCTTGGCGATCGGATCGGTTATCAACCCTCGTTCATCTTCCACTCTCCCTTCAACCAGCGCCAGATAATATTTTCGAATCTGATGCTGACGAAATTGTTCGGCCAATACATTGGCTGATTTTTTTTTGGTAAAAAGCAAAAGGCCCGAAGTTTCTTTGTCCAGCCGATGCATCTGCCCCAGATAGGGATAAAATTTTTCCCGATGGTGTCTTTTAAGATACAGGTTCACCTGGCTTACAAAAGAATCATAATCAACAAAGGGGGGCTTGTGGGTTGCTAAAAGCCAGGGATCTTCATAAATAACCTGAACGTATTGATACCGGGAAACCTCTGGCGCCTGTGGATAATCCCCTTTGAGGGGGCGAAAAAGAACCCGATCCCCTTTTTTGAGGTTCCATCCGGAAATAAAAATATTTTTTTGATTGATAAAAACCCTTTTACGATTGATGGCATTTTTGATGATCCGGTGCGACCAGGAGGGCAACTTAGAGTGGAGGAAAGCATCAAGCCTTTTCCCATGTTCGGACGATTTGACTTTAAATTGATAGTTCACGAACGGATTTTTGAAATTAAAACGGTGTATTCTCCCCGGATCTCTGTTTGATTAAAGTGCTCCCGGATGCACGTATAATCTCCCGAAATATATTCTTCAAATTTTTTTGTCATCTCTCTTCCCAGAAAGAAAAGATAATCGCTAAAATAATCCCCCCATTCTTCGCTGTTTTTTTTGATCTTGTGGGGGGCATCCAGAAAACAGTGTATTCCTTCCATGTTACGAATTTTAAGATACAGTTTTTTTCGTTTGGATCGGCTGGGGGAGAGAAAACCCCAAAAATGGAGTGGCTGGCCCAGAAAACCGGAAACGGAGAGGGCACAAGGAAGAGCCGAAGGACCGGGTATGGGAATAACAGGAATATTCTGCCGGCGAGCTTCACTCACCAAACAAGTCCCCGGATCGGACAAAACCGGAGTTCCCGCATCGCTCACCAACGCCAAATTTTTTCCATCGTGCAACAGTTGAATGATATGTTCTATTTTTTTCTGTCTGGAATACTCAAAATAAGAAAGAAGATTTTTGTGAATATCAAAATGACTCAATAATTTCCGGGTGTGGCGCGTATCCTCGGCCACGACATAGTCGACTTCTTTCAGAATTCTTAAAGCCCGAAGAGTGATATCTTCCAGATTGCCGATGGGGGTTGCCACCATGTAGAGAGTTCCGGTCATTATATACCTTTCCGCTTTGCCCTTCGGGCTTCGCGATGAAGGAAGTTCCCGGGCTCAGAACGGGCCAAGCCCGATTCTTCGTCATCTCACAGGAGTGAGACAAATATCGTTCTGGTTGGCATCAGCCTCCCATTCATCGCTCTTCTTCGAGGCAAAGATTTTTTCAAGTTCCCGATGTATATCGGGCGAACTATCGGCGTAAGATCCGGCGGTTGATTGCCATTCTTTTTTGCCGATCAGATCACAAAATCGATTCCAGAATTTGTCTTCCAGGGCTCCGAGCGCCATCCATTTTTCGTCGGAGGTCTTGTAAATCCGGTAGCGCGCCAACTTGCCGGTCAAAAGATCAGACCAACCGGTTTCGCCGCCCATCTTCAAACGTTTCAAGGCTCCGATGGAAATCATGTTATCCGTCATGCAGACATCCAGATGAACTCCTTTCCCCTCTTTTTGCCTCTGCCAGAGGGCGGTCATGATTTGAAGAGCCCCGAACAGTCCGCCGCCGGCCAGATCGGCCCACTGAATGGACGAAATAGAGGGAGGATCCACCAATCCAGCCATTGAGAGATAATTGAGGTCGTGCCCTGCCTTTTTGGAAAATTTTCCCTTTTGTCCATAACCGGTAATGGACGCCAGGATCAAACGGGGATTGATTTTTTCAAGCTTCTTCCATGAAAATCCGAGACGGTCCATCACGCCGGGGCGGAACGACTCGATTACAACATCCGATTTTTTGACAAGTCCCTCAAATTTCTTTCTTCCCGCCGTTTCAGAGAGAGATAAAAAAACAATCTTCTTTTTTTGATTGAGCTCGGAATAGAGCGGGCTTGTTTTCTCTGACGGGGGAAAGAAGCGGAGATAATCGGGAAAAGAACGGTCTTCAACCTTGATGACTTTGGCACCCAGATCAGCCAGAATCTTGGCGCAAAAGGGACCGGGGATCAGACGCGAAAAATCGAGAACAGCAATTCCTGAGAGAGGCTTCACTTGAAATACCATACTTCAGAAAATAAAAAACCCGCAAGATCATTTCACCTGCGGGTTTTTCGATTCCACAGAAGCCAAGAAGTTATTTTTTTTTCTTTTTGGCTTTTTTAGCTTTCTTCTTGGCTTTTTTCTTTTTCGCCATGATTCCCTCCTTGTAGTTGGTGTGGGTTAAAAAAAATTCTCAAATTGAATTATAAAGAGTTTTGAAAATGAGTGTCAACATGAAACTGCAATTTTTTTGTTTTTTTTATTTTTTTGTTGCAAATTAAAAAAATATTTTGCCGATTTTCTGTTGCGCTCGTTTTTTTTACCGCAAAAAAAAATTTGATGATCATTTTGATCAGCCCAGATTGGCGTATCACGCCTGTCTGTTTGTTTGGGTTATTCCAGCTAATTAAATAATCTTAAATATTTTTGTTATATGATCAACCTGTCGGCGTTCATAAACAACTACCGTGATTACAGGCATGTCAAAACGGTGGTTCGATCCGCTTTCCCATTTGCGCCGGGCTCTGGATGATACAACTGAACAGGGAGCGTTGTTTTGCAACATGCTGGCAGAATCAAGAAAGGAATAATTTTTCCGGTTGCTTCCTGAAGGAACTTCTGAATAGATTAAAAACATTGGGCGAGTAGTCCTTTGACTCACTTTCTTCACTCAGGACTTACACTGAGCGAGGCCTGAAGGCCGAGCCGAAATGCGGGAGTAGCTCAGTTGGCAGAGCATCAGCTTCCCAAGCTGAGGGTCGCGAGTTCGAACCTCGTCTCCCGCTCAATTCTTCATTGCGCGACCCGCTTTCGCGTGAGCGAAAGCACTTTAGTGAAGGGGGTGAGTAGCATCTGGCTTGGCCAGTGCTACGAGGGGGGATGCCTCCCCCCTTAAAGATAGCCCGCGAGTTCGAACCTCGTCTCCCGCTCAATTCTTCAACTTTTTGAATTCTCAACTTTTCAAGAATAGCCTTGGCCGCAGTTCTGGATTAAATCTCTCACAATTCTCTTGTCATTGTGTCGGCGGAGTTTTTTACTTTCACGCTTTGCGTCAAATCTTGGCCCCCAGTAACCACCCCCATTCTTTGCCCCGTCCCGACTTTGACACCAGATTTTAAAATTCTTAAAAAAGTGTAATATTTATAGTGGGTTAATTTTTCACTTATCAAAAACCTAGTGAACAATTTTTGAGTTTAGAGTGATTTCATTTAACGATATGGAGATTTTTATGGTATAACCCGTCTGGTGTTTATCAAAGAAACCAAAAACTCAGCAGGACTGTTGCGTTTCAGGCTAATTGAGACGATTCGTTTCAGGTTGTTTGAGATATTCTGTGGCTGACTTGAGCCATGCGCCAAAGGTGCAAGGTTCTGCCAG
>SBBF01000071.1 GCA_005240075.1 Nitrospira sp. | reverse complement strand
CCCCAAAAGGCCCCCATCCCCATTTTGCGAATTTGCGCCGCATTGAAAATGTTTGTTCGGATCCCTTTTAAAGAGCGGGCCGTTTTGGCCAGATCGAGCGGCGTCATGTCGCGGGCGGGGGTGTTGATCAAATCACGGGCCAGCCAAACCCCTTCCGCATAAAGCTGCCCCCTCTCAATCCCGCGCTTCACCTCGCCGACTTTGGTTTTGTCAGGACAAAGGATCGCGATTTCATCAATCACAAAATCGTCCTTGGACGGTTTTTTGTATCGGGTGAATTTGTAGGAAGCAAGAATCGACCCTTCGACCACCGCTTGAGTGCACTCTTCCTTGGAAAAAACCCCCAGATGCCCCCCATGGGCCGCTGTCGTGATATGCTTGGCCCGGATTTGACCTGCCGTTTGAGCCACACGGGCTGATGCTTTCCGGACTACTTCCAGATTAAATTTCTTCTTTTCCCCCAACCCCACCACCATCACATAGGCCGCCGGAAGTTTGCCATGCGTATTCAAAAGTTTGGCCTGTCCGATTTTTCCCTCAAACTTCTCCCGCTGGATCAATGTTTTGAGCTCTCCTCCCAGTTTGTGGTCGAGGCGGTTGGCAAAGGTGTGGGCCTCAATCTTGCCGTCGTGCATGTTGACGACCAGAAGGTCGGTTTTAACGGTGGTGAGATCGCGGGTCTGAATAGTAAACTTCATGAACCTTGAAATTTACCTGAAATCCTTACGATTTCCAAGCCGAATTTTGCACCGGTGTGTTTTGGCAACTGGTGTTTACAGTCTTGGAAGGAAAAACTGAGGCATTACTATCTTATCTGAATTTCTGCTCCGGTTTCCAGACCCAAACCCCGGAGATTAATTCCATATTCGTAGGAATTGACACTCACCCAGGCGTCGGCCATGCCGCTTCCTCAACAGTGTCGGTCGAACTGACCGTGACATAATCACTGGGATAGCCGATATACGAACAGGGATAGGTGGTACAATAAGCATATGTTACTTTTCAATATCTTAATTAAATTAAATATCCAGATTTTTGACGTTTAACGCGTTGGCTTCAATGAACTCCCGGCGGGGTTCGACCTGGTCTCCCATCAGAACGGTAAAGATTTGATCCGACTCGACGGCATCTTCCACTTTCACCTGAAGAAGGGTGCGGGTTTCGGGATTCATGGTGGTGTCCCACAACTGGTGCGGATTCATTTCTCCCAATCCTTTATAACGCTGAATCGATTGTCCCTGCTTCCCTTGGGCCAAAACATAATCGCGTACATGGTCCAACTTTTTGGCCACCACCCTTTTTTCTTCATGCCATATTTGATAGGGCCCTTCCCCCAATCCCCGAAATTCTTTTTCCATTCTTTTGAGCTCATGCATCTCAGCAGTTCTTAAAAAATCGGTGTCAATCACCGTTTTGCGGGAAGCCCCCCGATAGATCGACTGAAAAACAAGCCGTTTGGCGCTATGTTCCACATCCTCCTCGGTTACCAACGTATAATGGATGTCCGGAAATTCTGCTTTCAGATAAGTTTTGGCTTTTTCCAGCTCCTCATTGAGCGCCGTTTCATCCTTCAATGTTTCCCGCTCAATCAGAGTCCCTCTCACAAAGGCCTGAACAAGGCGTGGATCGAATCTTTTTTCAACCCGATCCATGATGTGACCATAGGCAATCAATTTTCTGACCAGATCGGCCAGATTTTTTTCAGCAATCTCTTTTCCACCGCTTTTGACCTTGACCCCTTCCACCCCATTTTCAATCAAAAACTCCTGAAGTGCTTTTTCGTCTTTGAGATAAGTTTCTTTTTTCCCTTTTTTGATTTTATAAAGCGGAGGTTGGGCAATATACAAATGCCCCCGTTCAATCACCTGCGGCATATGGCGGTAAAAAAAAGTTAACAAAAGAGTTCGGATATGAGCCCCATCTACGTCAGCATCACACATGAGAATGCACCGATGATACCGAAGTTTTTCAATATTGTGTCCTTCTTCGCCGATGCCTGTCCCCAAAGCCGTTATCAGGGAGCGGATTTCTTCCGATGAAAGCATTTTGTCAAACCGCGCCTTTTCCACATTCAAAATTTTGCCCTTGATGGGAAGAACCGCTTGATACTTCCGATCCCGCCCCTGCTTTGTCGAACCCCCTGCACTATCTCCCTCCACAATATAGAGCTCCGACAAACGCGGATCTTTTTCCTGGCAATCGGCCAGTTTGCCGGGGAGGGAACTCCCATCCAGCGCGCTTTTGCGGCGAACCAGATTCCGCGCCTTGCGGGCCGCCTCGCGCGCCCGGGCCGCCTCGATTACCTTCATGACGATTCTTTTGGCCTCCGAGGGATTTTCCTCCAGAAAAGTTGAAAACCGGTCATGAACCGCCTGACGGACCAGGCCTTCCATTTCGCTGTTGCCCAGTTTGGCTTTCGTTTGCCCTTCAAACTGCGGATCGGGAAGTTTGACGCTGATAATCGCCGTTAATCCTTCACGGATATCGTCGCCGGTCGGTTTTTCCTCCGCGTTTTTGACCAGCCCTGCTTTGTCCGCGAAGGTATTGATGCAACGGGTAAGCGCCGAACGAAAACCGGATAAATGAGTTCCCCCTTCCACCGTATTGATGTTGTTGGCAAAACTAAAAACCGTTTCGTTGTAGCCGTCGTTCCACTGCAGAGCCGCCTCTACAATTACCCGGTCTTTTTCATGTTCAAAATAAACCACCTTCTGATGAATCGGCGTTTTTCTCTGATTCAAAAACTCGACAAAACTGACCAGCCCGCCGGCATACTCGAAAAAATGTTCTTTTTCC
Organism: Nitrospira sp.; assembly: GCA_005240075.1. Classification (GTDB taxonomy): domain Bacteria; phylum UBA10199; class UBA10199; order UBA10199; family SBBF01; genus SBBF01. The sequence continues at coordinate 5,082 of SBBF01000071.1, read as the reverse complement.
GAACGCTCATCCTTGACGAAAATTTTCAGCCCCCGGTTCAAAAAAGAAAGTTCGCGCAGTCTCTGCGAAAGAGTGTCAAAACTGAACTCCACCGTTTCAAAAATCTCCCCGTCCGGTTTGAACCAGATTTTGGTTCCGCTTTTATCGGTCACCCCTACCTCTTTAAGTGGAGCATCCGGGATCCCCCGTTTGTAGGATTGTTCAAAAACTTTTCCGTCGCGGCGGATTTCCAATTTGAGAATTTCAGCCAAGGCGTTCACACATGAAACCCCCACCCCATGAAGCCCCCCCGAAACCTTGTAGGCGCTATGATCAAACTTTCCCCCGGCATGCAGTCTGGTCAACACCACCTCGGCGGCCGACACCCCTTCTTCCGCATGGATATCAACAGGAATGCCTCTGCCGTCATCCTCCACCGTCACTGTGTTATCGAGATGAATCGTTACTCGTATTTCTTTGCAAAATCCGGCCAGTGCTTCGTCAACACTGTTGTCGACTAACTCATAAACCAAATGGTGTAGACCACTAGCTCCCGTTGAACCGATGTACATGGCGGGCCTTTTGCGAACCGCCTCCAGCCCTTCTAAAATCTTGATCGCCGAGGCGTCATATGGACTTGATTTTTGGGGAATTTTTTCAGTCTGCGACATAAATTTTTATATCTCCTTACTATCATAGCGTTTGCGATTGTCGCAATCAAAAAAGGATTTGGCAAACCGGCAACCCCTTGAAATTGAGGCTTTTCCTTGAATTTCCAACGCCATTGTTAACGAAGAAGCCTTCCTCCTGACAGCCAGCGCCTGAAACTACAACACACGAATCTTCCCCTCCTCCACCAGAAAAGAGGCGCCGTCATTTTGATAAGCCGTTGAAATTTTAGAAGGCTCCGTGGTGGTTACAAAAACCTGCCCGGGAGTATCTTTAAGATAAGAAAAAAGAGCCGCTGAGCGGGTCGCGTCCAGCTCGGAGCCGACATCGTCCAGCAAAAAAATGGGAGCCCCCTCCCCTTTTTTTTGCAACAGACAAATCTGGGCACTTTTTAAGGCAATCACACCGCACCGGTTCTCCCCTTGAGAACCCAAAACGCTTAAAGGGCGTTCATCCAGAAAAACTCTCCAGTCGTCCCGGTGAGGACCAATCAAAGATTCCCCCCATCTTTTTTCCTCCATGTTTTTTTCCTGCACGCTTTTCGTAAAACAGATCCGGATTTCGTCTTCCGTCAGACAATGTTGTTCGGGAGCCAAAAAACTTGAAACATAGTTTATTTTCATTCCCTCACCTGTTTGAGAGATTCTCCCGTATTCGGCCGGCAACAACTCGTTGATTTTCAAAACCCATTCCAATCGCCGTTTTAACAAGCGGGCTCCGATTGCCACCTGTTTTTCATTCCAGACCCAAAGTTCTTGCTCATCAAAGAGGGGCTCTTTGAGCAGACGATTTTTTTGCGCTACTATTTTTTCATATTCCCTGATGAGAAGAAGCGTGGAGGGATCATCCAAAAAAAGGGCCCGATCCAAAAAACGGCGCCGGGCCGACGGGTTTTCCCTGAACAGATAAACCTCCCACGGTTCAAAAAGAATGACTTTGACCAAACCATAAAAATCTTTGAGCAAAACCGGTTTTTTTTGGTTGAGCCAAACCTCCCTTTTGGTTCCTTGAAGATGAAGTCTAATCTCATGGCGGGCCTCTCGATCCTCAACCTTTCCTAAAAGCTGGGCCCCTTCGGCACCCGGCAAACCGATGAGCTGATTTAAATGGGTGGCCCGGAACGATTTGAGATGGGCCAAATAATAAACAGCTTCCAGAAGATTGGTTTTCCCCTGGGCGTTTTTGCCAAAAATGAAATTGAAATGGGGATGAAAGTCGACTTCGGCCCTGGAATAATTGCGAAAATTTTTGAGAGAAAGGGATTTGAGATACATCAAATTCTCATTGGCATCACCACGCTTAAAAAACCTTTGTCCGATTCTGATTTGATGAGACAGGCCGATGTCTCCCCTTTGAGGACAAATATCACCTTTTCATCCTGCAAGGTTTCGGCAACATCCAGAAGATAACGGGCATTAAAACCGATAGCCATCTTTTGCCCGCGGTAATCAATCGGAAATTCTTCCCGCGCTTCCCCCAAATCAGGATTGGTGGCTGATATTTCCAGATGGCCTGAGGAAAAATTCACGACGACCCCTCTCGATTTCTCATTGGAAAGCAGAGAAACCCGTCGCAAGGCCCCCACCAGCCCCTCCTTGGGAACCAAAACTGTTATATGATTGTCCGTTGGAATCACCGCAGAATACTCCGGGTACTCCCCATCCAGGTAACGAACATAAAGTATCTCATTTCCTTTGCGCGCCGATAACCCTTTCGGTCCTATCGCCAAATCGAATGTTCCATCTCCTTCCGACATTTTTTTTAGCTCCGTCACCCCTTTTTTGGGAACAACAACGCTAAAATTACCCCCTCCGTCAAAAAGTTCCGGCCTGTCAACCAACGAAAGACGATGGCCATCGGTTGCCACCATCCGAAATGGTTTCCCCTCCTTTTTCTGAAACAAAATACCATTGAGATTATATCGTGTCTCATCATTGGCCATGGCAAACGATGTCTTACTCAGCATCATCTTGAAAGGTTGTGATGGAAGAGTGGTAAAAGGAACATCTACTTTGGGAAAAGCGGGAAATTCACGAGCTGATAATCCGGGAATTTTAAAAACCGCCGCTCCCGCCTGCAATTCAATCCTGTCCCCCTCTCCCAGAACAAACCTGATTTCATCCTGACCCGCTTCCCTGACGATATCCTGAAGGCTTCGGGCCAAAACGGTTATTTTTCCCGGCGCGAGAACCTGCGCCGGCGCTTCGCAGGAAACAGCCACTTCCATATCGGTTGCGGTAATTTTAAGCCCCTGTTTGTCCGCTTCCAGAAGGATATTGGCCAAAATCGGCATGGTGTTCTTTTTTTCCACCACCCCTTGTGTTTGACTTAAAACCTCCAAGAAATCTTTTCGTTTGATTTTGAATTCCATATTTTTCTCCTCCCTATTAATTATATTAATATATTAATAAAACAGTCGTTGTCGTCTAACCCTGTGGATTGGGGATAGATGGTTGGATGACTCCAAAAAAGAAAAGGATTTTTGTTTGAAATTTTTGTGGGTAAACTAGAAAAGTAATCAGTTATCATCAATCTCATTTTTTTTAAGAGAGACTTGTGGAAAATAAAAAAGTTAACCACAACCCTATCCACAACTAGTTCACGATTCTCTTTTAAGTTATCCCCAGTTTTTTTACGCTGTTACAATGTTTATCCCTAGCGCTCCAATGCAATTTTATCAAGACAAAATAAAAAAACAAAAAAACCCCCCAAAGCCTTGAATGCAAGGCGTTCAGGGGGTTGTAGGGGGGTAAAAAAATCAGGGATGATGATGAATTATTTTTTCCAGATGATCGAGGTTGTCTTTAAGAGCTAGGTCGGAGTCGGCGGTATCCCGGATTTTGTGAAAAGCATGAATAACGGTGGTATGGTCCTTGCCTCCAAATTTTTGTCCTATTTCAGGATAGGAGGCTTTGACATGTTTTTTGCACAGATACATGGCTATTTGTCTGGGATAGGACAGATTTTTGTGGCGCCGGGGGGATTTAAGGTCGATGACCCGGAGTTGAAAGTAATTGGCTACCATCTGTTGAATAGTTTCGATGGTTAAACTGTTGGATAAATGGGAAACGGTTTTTTTCAAAACTTCCCTGGCAAGCTCGGTGGTGATGGGAACTTTTGAAAGGGAAGCCATGGCGGCGATTCGGATGAGACTCCCCTCCAAATCACGTACGTTGGTTTTGACATGCTGGGCGATAAAATGACAAACCTCGTCGGGTAAATGGATTTTTTCCTCTTCTCCCATTTTTTTCAGGATAGCGGCGCGGGTTTCCAGTTCGGGAGGCTGGATATCGGCCATTAAACCCCAGCCAAATCGGGAACGAAGCCTCTCTTCCATATTCGGCATATCCTTGGGAAGAACGTCGGAGGTCATGACAATCTGTTTTCTTGCTTCGTAAAGAGCATTAAAAGTGTGAAAAAACTCCTCCATGGTTCTTTCCTTCCCCGCAATAAACTGGACGTCATCAATCAATAGCAGGTCACATTGCACCCGATACTTTTGACGCAGTTCAAAAGTTTTTTGATACCGGATGCTGTTGATCACTTCGTTGGTAAAAACCTCTCCCGTGACAAAACGAACCTTCCCCTGGGGGTTTTTCTTCAAAACTTCATGAGAAATCGCGTGGAGCAAATGGGTTTTCCCCAATCCAACACCGCCATAGATAAAAAGGGGATTGTAATTGCGTGCCGGCTGAGCCGCCACCGCCTGACAAGCGGCATTGACAAACTGGTTGGAGCTTCCCACCACAAAGTTGGAAAAAGTATACCTTGGATTAAGGGGAGAGGTTTGAGCAACTGATGAGGCCCTTGTTGGTGTCGGAGTTTCTGAAGGAGAAGAAGTAACAACAGAAGAAGCAGGAATAGTGAAAGGGGCGATTTTAAAAATAATTTCATATTCCCGGCCGGTCAGCTTAAAAAATTCAAATTTGATGATCTCAAGGTAATTTTCGCTGATCCAATCGCGGACAAACTTGCTGGGAACCTGGATTTTGACCGAATTTTCCCCCTCGTAACTCCAGAGGGACGTTTTAAACCAGTTGTTGTAGTGAAACTCACTAACCTTGGTTTTCAGCGTATCAAGGACTTTTGAAACACACTCTTCTCTCGACAACTGATTCACTTTTTCCCCCTTACCTAAAGGCAATAAAAACCCGTTTTCCCTGATATGAGGACTTTTCTGATCTCCAACCCGCTTTCCAATTAAGGGATTTAAAGAAGGAAAAACCTTTTGACCCCTGATTCCTCCATCAAAAAGTTTTTTCTTTTTTGGGAGGAATTCCTTATACTCCTCTCTCCTTTTGTTTAATATTCTCTTAACGTTTGCGGGACCGCGGGGATCTGCCTTTATTCCCATTTCTATTGCAAGGTCATAAATTTGCTGAATTGTCATAAAAAATTCTCCTATCGATTGATCGGCTGAATATAAAAGTATAT
>SBBF01000084.1 GCA_005240075.1 Nitrospira sp. | reverse complement strand
CCCCATCATCGAAACACCCGAATGGCCTTTCCTTTCTGGTTTGGCAATTGTTATTGCCCTGATCCCATCGTTGATTTTGGTAGTCAGGCGAGGGGATCTGAAATCCTCCGGCCATCTTTTTTTCACGCTGATCATCAACGCCATCGCTTCCCTTTTGGTCTGGGTTTTTTATTCCTACTTTACGCAATACCTGACGTTGGAAATGGCGATTCTATGGACGATTCTTCTGGTGACCCAGGTGGGGCTTGTTCTCCTTGTCATCAGCCAAAGTTTCGATGCCGCCGAAATTATCTGGAAGAAAAAATGGAACCGGGAATTTAAACCGGCTATTCTGGATCGGTCCCAACCTACCCTCAAAGTTTCCATTCATGTTCCGATGTATAATGAACCGCCGGAGATGGTCAGACAAACGCTGAATGCTCTCCATCGACTGGACTACCCCGATTATGAAGTGGTGGTCGTCGACAACAATACCCAAGATCCTTCCGTTTGGAAACCGATCGAACAGTACTGTCAATTATTGGGGGAAAAATTCCGTTTTTTTCATCTGGACCATTGTCCCGGCTTTAAAGCAGGGGCTTTGAACTTTGCCCTCTCGCAGACAGACTCTGCCGCCAAAATCGTTGCGGTGATTGACAGCGACTATATTGTTTTTCCTGATTGGCTCTCCTCCACCGTTCCCTATTTTGAAAATCCAAAGGTTGGCCTGGTGCAGGCTCCTCAAGATTACTACGATGGTGGAGTCAGTCTCTTCAAGAACATCTGCAACTGGGAATATGACGGATTTTTTCAGATGGGAATGGTTCAGAGGAACGAACGAGACGCCATTATCCAACATGGGACCATGACGATGGTGGCCAAACAAGCTCTGGAGCGGCTGGGGGGGTGGGGGGAATGGTGCATTACGGAAGACTCGGAGCTGGGATTAAGGCTGATAAAGAGCGGATTTGAGACGGTCTATATCAATCATGTTTTTGGCCAGGGGGTAACGCCGGACAATCTGACCGCTTACAAGAGCCAGCGATTCCGCTGGGCCTATGGCGCAATTCAAATTCTTAAAAAACATTGGCAGTCAATTGTTTTGGGGGGGGATCTTTCACCCGGCCAACGTTATCATTTCGCAACCGGTTGGCTCCCCTGGATTGGAGACGCCGTCAATCTGGTCATCACGATGATAGCCATTGGATGGACAGCGGGCATTCTTCTCTTTCCAAAATATTTTGATTTTCCCTTGACCCTCTTTTTGTTCCCCACCCTCAGTTTCTTTTTTCTTAAACTCTTTCAATCGATTCTTCTCTATGCCATGAAAGTGAAATGTTCTTTCTGGCAGAAAACAGGGGCGACGATTGCAGGACTTGCGTTGACTCATACCATTGCTCATGCGGTATTAACCGGTTTTGTCACCTCCAAAATGCCCTTTATCCGGACTCCCAAAATCGAAAAAGATTCGCCCATCTTGCGCGATTTGACCGCCATCCGCCATGAAATTTGCATCTTGATTTCGTTGTTGACCGCTTCACTGACAACCATTCTTGTTTATGGCGTGGAAGATCCGGAGTCGAAGATATGGTCTCTGGTTCTTTTAGTACAGGCGTTTCCCTATCTGGCCACACTCTTCATGGCGTTATTGCCCAAACGGGCCGCTCCCATTACGAACACCCCCCCCATCATCTCCGGCAAGCTGGCCGAAGCGGGGGCTGGATAATTTTCCTACGGGTTTAACAGTTTCAGAAGTTCATCGCGGCAATATTTGGAGTCCGGATTCACTTTCAGGAGCATCTGATAGAGCCGTTCAAAAACCTCCCTTCTTTTGATTCCCCTGTCTGTTTCATCCCGGCGGTTATTGCAAAGAACAATCAGGGTCGATTGGCAGGCGCAATTCCTGTAGAGCGCTGTAGAATTCTGTCCTTCCCCAAAGTATTGAAGCCCTGTTGAATCAGGGAGATCATCGGTTTGGCTGATAAAATCAGCCAGACTTTCGTAAACCGTCCCACACTTGGCGCATGTTTTGGGAAAAATTTTGTCCTTGATGGGACTTAAACCCTCAAAAATTTGGGACGGGAAAGGAACCATAATTTATTGGTTATTTCCACTGATAAACACATTTTAAACAGAGAATTTCAAGGAAAATGTACGAGAACATGGGGAGGATTTATCAGCCGTTTTTTGATCAGAATAGTCAAAAAAATGACTCTTTATTACTTATTCATTTTTTCGTACTATAATGGTTATTTATATAATGTCGCACGTAACGCCAAATAACGAAGAATCGGCCTTTGCCTCTTCTGAGCTCGAGGGCTCCTTTCACTGCGAAGTCCACCTTGGCGGACAAGCAGGAAGGTATCTGCTGCCAACAGCCCTTCACTTAATTCATCCTTTTTCTTAAATCCAAGAAATGCTAAAATAACCTTGTTGAGGTTGAAGGGGGGATTGAAAAAAGACAACAAACAAAAGGGGTTTAGTCTTGTAGAACTGATGATTGTCATCACGATCGGGGCTCTGGTGGCCGTGATGTCGCTCAGTAAATTTACCAAAACCCCCAGCCTGCAAACTGCCGCTAAGAAGGTAGCCATGGATATTCGATACGCGCGGGGGCTCGCGATGACACAAGCGACAACCCATGGAATCCGCTTTATTAATGGCGGTTCTTACTTTGTTTATAAAAACACCCCGGCGACGGTGGTCAAAGATCCGGCGACCCAGCAGAATTACTCGGAGGATCTTTCCGATTTCAGGGTAGGAATTGGAACCACCATCGACTTTGAATTTAACCAGTACGGCAAACCGAGCCTCAATGGGGGACAGACAGTATCTGTCAGTTCGGGTGCTGACAGTGTTCAGATCAGGGTGGTTTCCAACACCGGTTTTGTTGAGATATTGCAGTAGAAGTTTCGCTCAGACGCCATTTGAGGAAGAATCTGGCTTTGCCAGTTCTGAGGGCAGAGGCTTCCTTCATCGCAAGCAAAGCGAGCGGGAAGGTATATAATGAAAAAAATGATTTTCAATCAACAGGGCTTTACGATTCTTGACGTCATCTTTGCCGTGGTCATCCTGGGGGTCGGTTTATCGGGCATGACCACTCTTTTTTCCAATATCAACAAAAACAGCGGGACCAATCAGATGATTTTGAGCGCCACCCAGCTGGCCCAGGAAAAACTGGAAGAAATGTCCTTGGCTAAAAAGTACAACGGCTACAGTTATATCAACACAACAAATTATCCAACGAGTGCCGAAGATTTGACCGCCTCCGGTTTTGCCGGATGGACCCGAACCACCACCATTACAGAAGTGCAGGAATCAGATCTTTCGACAGCGCAGGTTGGTTCCGGCTACAAAAAGGTATCGGTCACCGTCACCTGGACAGGGGGAAGCTCCAAGGCTCTGTCGGCACTGTTTACAAATTATTAAAGGAATGAATCATGAAAGGATCATTCAACAAAATCCAAAACATAAAAGGGTTTTCCCTTGTGGAAATGATACTTTCAATTCTTGCTGTAGGAATCCTTTCCCTGACCGCCGCCTATGTCCTGCAACCTTGGGCCAGAAATTACAGCAATGCGGCCAACAAAGGAACCACCCATGACGATGTCCGCTTTGCCTTTGAACGGATGTCGCGCGAAATCCAGGGAATTAAACAGGGGAACATCGGCCCGACCATCAGCTCTACCGATCTCGATTTTACTGATGGGGACAGTACCGCTACCGACTACCATCTTACCGGCACGACCCTCTACCGGGGAAACGACAAATTGCTGACCAACGTGACCTCCCTGGCTTTTACCTACTATGATAGCACCGGGGCAGTCACCGCCACAGCCGCCAACGTCAGAAGAGTTCAGGTGGTACTCGCCGCCGATCCGTCCGGAGATGCCCAGGCTGTCAATTTGAGAACCGACATTTTTCTGAGAAATTATGCTTATGATAATTACCAGTAACCAGGCGGGGATGTCGACATTCGGCGCGATGGTCTCCATTTTCATTCTGGGAATGATCGGTTCAGCCGCCCTCTATCTGTCGGTGGTCAGCGAATCGGGCAAAGAGGCAAACTGGATTTCCAGCATGAGCAGCTACATTGCCGAAGCGGGGGCTGAATATGCCATGAAAAAATATTACGACGGCAATGGTACCGTGAGCATTGTCACACCCGGAAAAGATTTTGCCAACGGGACTTTTATAATTGTTGAACAAGGAAGTTCTCCCAATATAACCGTACAAATCGACGGCCGGTTCGGCACCGCCAGCAAAAAAATCAGCTTTAAAAAACCGACTGAGGCCAAGTGTTTGAGTTTTGATACCAGCACCGCCCAACTGACCCCCAACACCAAATTGAAGCAGGTCTATTTCAAAAAATCGTGCCTCGCCACCATTACCATCGACAAAATAAAGGTTTCATGGACAACCAACAGCGGCGAAACCATGTCTGACATCACTTTTCAGGGTTCATCGCAAAACATCTCTCCTCCCCGCAGTTCGGGAGACCTGATTGAAATTACAAATTACATCTTGAGTGATTCAAACCAAAAAGAGATCATTATTGATTTTAACAACGATATGAATGGAAAAACTTTTACAATTGACTTCACGATGCTCGATACGACAATTGTAACAACAACCTGGACTGATCCACTATGATGACAAAAATAATAAACCAGAAAGGCATTTCGGTTTTTGGGATTTTCGTGGCGATTCTTATTTTAAGCCTGGCCAGTTTCGCGGCTCTCTACACAACGGTGGTGGGGGAGATTGCCAAAGTGGATGAGTGGGTGAAAGGGCAGGCCTTCTACATTGCGCAGGGGGGGGCCGAATATGCCATGAAAAAAATCTATGCCTCCACCACCCCGGCGGTGGCGGAACCAGGTAAAAGTTTTGCCAACGGCACCTTCATCATCACCTATGCCTCTCCCCTGATAACGATCACAGGACGGGTGGGAAACGCCAAGCATACGATCCAGTTTAATGAACCCGATCAGGCTGACTGCGTGAGTTTCAATACTGCTTCAGCCATTTTGGATGGCAATGACAAAATCCATCATATTTATTTTACAAAAACCTGTCTCACCCAGATCGTCATCGATAAAATCACCCTCTCCTGGAGCCCCAATGGAGGACAAAAATGCAAAAAAGTCAGGATTGAAAATACCTATGTCTACAATAACCCCACGGGGCTTGGTTCCGGTTCTCTGTTTGAGTTGAGCGACTACACGGTGACCAGTGCCAGTCAGCAGGACTTCAGCAAGATTGAATTTGATTCCAATATCAACACCTCTCCCTTGACGCAGTTTACCCTGACTGTCCAGTTTGGAGATGGAAGCCAGACCTCCGCGATGACCTTTACCCCCCCCTGATCTCCAAGCAAAATCGTCAACTTTTTGATATCGTTAATCAAATTCAATAATAATTTATTGCCACCCCTTCGACAAAAATGTATAATGAGCTAAATTTAAAAAAGTTTTACACAGGTATTCACATTTCGCAGTTGATTGAATGAGCGAGGATCTGGCTTTGCCAGCCCCACTGGGGCCAGTCCGAGCGAATCTATTGGGGGTTCGGGGGCGCCAGCGGCAAAGCCCCCGATACAAATATGTACGAAACATATTTTGGTTTTTTGGAAAAACCGTTCAATGTAACGCCCGATGCCCATTTTTTATTTCCTTCCGCTCAGCATGAAGGGGCAATCAATATTCTTTATTATGGTGTGACCGAACAGAAAGGGTTCCTGCTTTTAACAGGGGAGGTAGGGACCGGAAAGACAACAATCCTTCGTTCCCTCCTCAATCGACTTGGGGACAAGGTTGAAACAAGCTTGATCATCAATCCCCTCCTATCGACTGTTGAAGTTTTAAAAACGATCAACAAAGATTTTGGATGTGAGACCACGGGGGATACCGTCAAAGATCAGCTGGATGTCCTGAATATCTTTTTACTGGAAAACAACCGGAAAGGACGGAATGCTGTTGTCATCATCGATGAAGCACAAAATCTTTCGATGGAAGCGCTGGAAATGACCCGCCTCCTGTCCAATCTGGAAACATCCACCCATAAACTGATCCAAATTATTCTCGCCGGTCAGCCTGAATTGCAGGATAAATTGGCCGACAAATCGCTTCGTCAGCTTGTTCAACGAATCCAGATTTTTTGCAACTTGCGGCCGCTCGACTCCCCTCAAACTGAAAACTATATTCAACACCGGATTACCAGGGCCGGCAACAATCCCCAGGTGGCCTTTGAACGATCAGCCATCCGCGAAGTTCACAAGGTATCGGGGGGAATTCCCCGAATGATCAATGCCCTGTGTGATCTGGCTTTGCTGGCCGCTTTTTCGCGCGAGACCCGGGTGATCACCAAGGGTTTGATCCGTGAAGCAGCCCGGGAGATTCCTTTATATGTCCTTAATTCTTAATGCCTTGAAGAGGGCTGAAAAACAACGGGGCCCCGCTGAAGGTTCAGGTTCCAAACCACTTTTTAATCCCCTCGTGGTAGAATCAAAGGGGGGAGTTCTTCAGAAAAAAAAACTACCTCTGATCCTGATCGGATTGTTGTTGGCAGGAGGAGTGACCGGCTATCTGGGCATGGGGATTGCCAAAAAGATCTTGGGGATCGATGGCCAGACCCCTTCTGAAAATGAGCAGGCGACTGCTCCCCAGCAAACTCCCCAGGAAATTGCGGCCGGCATCAAGGAAGAAGCCATCAAAGCCTATCAGGAAGGGAATTTTGACTTAAGCCGGCAAAAGTGGGAGGCCTTGGTCAACCTCACTCCAACCGATTCGGAAGTTTATAACAACCTGGGCGTTTCTCTGAAAAAACTGGGGAAAAAAGAGGAAGCCCAACAGGCTTACAGGACCGCTTTGAGTCTTAATTCCTCCTATCCTGAGGCTCTCAATAATCTGGGGGTTCTTCTGCTGGAAAAACTGATGGCCGATGAGGCGAGGCAATTGTTTGAAAAAGCCATCCAAATCAATCCTCAATATCCGGATCCTCATTTTCATCTGGCCCTGATTTTCGAGGAAAAAAAGGAATTGAGCGAAGCGCTGGAAAAATTCCAGACCTACCTTAATCTTTCGAAAGATTTGGACCCTGAGATGAAAAACAAAATTGAGATGAGAATGGTTTCGTTACAAAACTTCTAATGGATCTAAAAGATCTTCTAAAAAAACTGCCGTTCAATAAGTCGGACCCTGTCGGACTCGATATCGGATATTCAAGCGTCAAAGTCGTCAAGCTGACCCGCCCCAAACAGAAGGGGCAAAACTACGAGATTGCTTTCTGCGGCCAGTTGCCCCTGATCGCCAGCGAACCTGATTTCGTTCCCAAACTGCAGGAATATTTGGGCAAAAACAGCCTGCTGGGGCTGGCGGCGGCCACCTGTTTTGACGATTCCAAACTGAAAATCCGAAAAATAGAAATTGCCAAAATGCCGGAAGCCGATTTGCTGGAGGCCATCCGATGGAAAATGAGGGATCTGGTGGAGGGGGACGTCAACGATTTTGTCGTCCAGTATTCCATCCTGGCAGAAACGGGGCCTGCGGACACCAAACGTTATATCCTGATCGGCTTTTTGGCCCCCCGAAGCGCTGTTAAAACGAGCATGGAGGTGATCCGCAAGCTGGGGCTCACCCCCAAAATTGTGGAGCCCTCCGCGATTTCTCTGGCCGCTTGTGTTGAAAAAATTCACCCTTCGGAAAATAAATGGGTGGGGGCGATTGATCTGGGGGCTTCCAAAAGCATCATGGTGGTTATTGGAAACGGTAAATTCCATTTTTCACGCCCCTTGACCGGAATTCTTGTGAAAAATATCGAACAGGTGGAACCAACTTTCAACCAGAGGCTCGCCGCCGAAATTCAACACACCCTCGATAATTTTTCAATCGCCTTTCATATAGAAAGACTGGACAAGGTTCTCTTGTCGGGGGGGGGAGCCGGTGTTCCGGGGTTGACTGATTATTTGACCAAAAACCTCGCCATTGAAACGGAAACATTGAATCCCTTCCTGGCCATATCTCCCTCCCCTCCTCCTGTGGAACACCCTTATCTTTTCAGCCAGGCGGTCAGTCTGGCCATGACGGAGCAAAAATGATCCAGCGTATCAACCTGATTGAATATCAACCGTTTCAGCTGACCTATGAGCAGTTGCTCAAAGTGTTTATTCTGGTAACTCTTGTCTGCTTTCTGTTTTACGGAGTACAGGCAGCCATCAGTCAGTATTATTCGCGGCAGGAAACCAGATTAAGCGCTGAAATCTCCAGCTTAAAAACTCAAAAAGAACAATTGTTAAAGACATCAACCACACAGATCGGAGAAGGACCGGTTCTGGAAATCAAAAAGAAATTCGACTCCATCCCCAATTGGACCAGTTTTTTTGATGATTTGTTTTCCCGTATTCCAATCCATGTATCACTCACCAGCGTTCAAATAGTCTCCGGAGAAAAGGGAAGCATCGTGATGCATGGCAAAGCCAAAAATCCGACCGAATTAAGCCAGTTCTTGACCCGGCTTGGCCAGTCTCCCTTTCTCAAGGATGTGGTCCTGTCCACATCCACTCGAGCGGCCAAGGGGGAAGAGAGATCGGCCGGTTCGGCAGGTGTGCGAGAAAGTGATTTTACTTTTTCGATTGAAAGTATTATCATCATTCCCAAAAGGTAAAAGGGGGGTGGCATGGCAAGGGAAAGCCTCAAAAAACTGGCCAGTTGGAAGGAAATGGCGGGGGTTGCTTTTATCTGTTTTTTTATTGTTATTTATTTCTTCAAATCAGTCTACAGCAAGAAAGCCGAAGCGACCCGGGCCTTGAAAACCAAAATCGGGGAGATGAATACCGAAAAAAATTCTTTAAATGAATTTCTCTCAGCTATCAGTAAAGAGGAAGGGAGCGACGCGCTCGAAAGTTTGAAAAGGAGTCCCGATTTGAAGATGCAACTCTTAACCGGCGAAAAAAAACCGGCTTTTTCTTCCATCGCCCCTTTTTTTGCCATGGTCAGCGCCCCCAGTTTCAGGGAGGGGGTCATTATTGATTCGTTAAACCATCAGCTTCCCAAAGTGGAAGGGGGGGTAGAGAGTACCAGTTATAATGTTAAAATTCATGGTCCCTACCCTTATACTTCCGCGTTCATGAAAAGAATCTTGAATTTGGAAGCTCTTCTCTCCATTGAGAGCTTGACGGTCACGCTCTACCAGAACCCTGACAAAAAAGAGAAAACTGAAGAGTTTGCCGTTGAAATGGATCTTAAGGGAGCTCTCTACAAGCCGGTCCCTGGAGGGGGGGAACAACCTCCACCGGCAGAAACAACAGCGGCGACGACAAGCCACTAACTTTTATGAAGATTAAAAATATTTTTTCCCCGCTCTTGCTGGTTCTGATTCTTCAAACTGGAGAGTTGAACGCCGCCTCTTCCCTGTCTGACATCTCCCTCGAAACCTTTGAAAAAGGGGCCCAGCCAGCCGGTTCGCGAAATCCATTTGCCCCTTCCACAGCCGAAGAAATCGACCCGACAACCCTGGTAGTGAATGGCACAATCGTCGGGAACAATGCCGCTTTATGCCTGATATCGGGTCGCATCTTGAAAGAGGGGGATTTTTTGGGGCGGTCAATGATCAAGGAAATCCTTGCTGGTGAGGTTGTATTAAAGTCCCCCTGGGGGGAATCGTCATTAAAAATGAAGCTGTATGTCTCCGAGACCAGACAGGAGGGGGATCTTTACGAAGTCTACTTTGAGGAGGCTGAATTAAAAACAGCCCTTCAGATGATTGCGACGGTCGGGGGCTTTAATCTGATTCTACCTCCCGAAATGCCAGGCACTGTTTCTCTTATTTTCCATCAAACTCCTCTCAAGGAGGCAATGGCTTCAATTCTGCGAGTCAACAAGTTTGAATACGCGGAAGAAAACAACATCGTTCGTGTGGGAACCAGCACCGATATCCCTGTGGGAGCCGATTTTGAAACCGCCCAGGTTCCTTTAAGTTATGCGATAGCCGAAGATCTGGCTACCCTTGTCAAACCTCTTCTCTCTGAAAAGGGGCAGATTGTAGCGGATGAGAGAACCAATACCTTGACCATCAAGGACAGACCGATGGCCGTGGAGCAAATGCTTGACGTCTTGAAACAAATTGATACCAAGGATCCTCAAGTCCATATCGAGGCAAAAATTCTGGATGTATCAAAAAATTTCAGTCGTAACCTGGGAATTCAATGGGGGTTCAGCCGTGAAACCGGCAATACGCAAGGTTTTGGAACAACGGGAACCGGAGGATTCAACGTCAACCTGCCGGCCACCAGCCCTTCAAGTTCATTGGGGATTTTGATCGGCAATCTCATCAGCAATACCTCTCTTCAGGCGGCCATCACAGCCGCCGAGGCTGATGGACAGATTAAAATCCTGTCGCGCCCCTCCATCACAACTCTTAACAATACGGAAGCCCGGATCCGAAGTGGGGTCACCATTTATTTTAAAGAAAGTTCGGATATTACCATCGGCACCGCTGAATCGGAAGATACAACCGTCAACTCCATTGAAACAGGAATTGAATTGAAAGTCACCCCCCAGATCACTCCGGACGATATGATTAAAATGAAAATCATCGCGGAGGAAAGCGATGTCGATTTTTCACAGGCAGTAGACGGCATCCCGGCTGAGATAGAAAATACTGCTGAAACCACAGTCCTGGTCCGTGACGGAGAAACGGCTGTGATTGGGGGATTGGTTAAATATCGCAAATCAACCCAACACAAAAGAGTGCCGGCCCTCTCCTACATTCCGATTCTGGGCTGGCTTTTCAAGTCAAAAGCGGTGGACAACACCGACAACGAACTTCTGATTTTCCTGACCCCCAATATCGTTCGCTCCAACGCCGATGTCCAACCTCCTGCTGGAAGCGCTTATTATGATGAGCCGACAGCCCAGGTCGAACCGGTGCAGGAAGAAGTCATTGAGGAGACTGTCTACCTCCCTCGCAAACCGGATGCTGATAGAAAAAGACGCCCCACCATGCGGCGATAATCTTTTTTATACCGGAATGGAAGTCACGCCTGTTTGATAAGCCATCAGTTTTTTAGCTTGGTTAGCTGGAAAAAAACGGCCCGGAATAACAGTCTGGCATTGAGGACAGGAAGAATCGTTCAAATAATAACCGGTCACCCGGAATCCAAACCGTTCAATCAAAAGTTCTCCGCATTGATGACAAGTGGTATTCTCCCACTTCCCCACCTCCCCCGGCAGATTGCCGGCATAGACATATTTTAATCCCGCCTTCGTTCCGATTTCAGCGGCACGAACCAACGTTTCAGGAGGGGTGTTGTCAGGATCGGTCATTTTATAATCCTTGTGAAACGCGGTGACATGCCAGGGAATGAAGGGAGAAACTCCTGCCAGAAATTCAGCAATCCCCTTTAATTCCTCATCGGAATCGTTAAACCCAGGAATAACCAAAGTCAGCACTTCCAGCCAAAATCCTTTTTCGTAAAGAAGCTTGATTGTTGACAACACATTCTCCAGAACGCCTCCTAATTTTCTGTAATTTCGATCATTGAAAGATTTCAGATCGACTTTGTAGAGATCGACCCATGGCTGAATATAATCCAGAACCTCCGGTGTCCCATTGCCGTTGGAAACATAAGAGGTGATAAAACCCTCCTGTTTGGCTAGTTTGAAAATTTCGACAGCCCATTCGCTGGTAATCAACGGTTCGTTATAGGTGGAGGTAAGAATCTGCGCCCCGTACCGATGAGCTAGATCCAAAAATTCCCTGGGGCTGAATTGATCAACCGGCGCCATAGCCTGTGGATCGCGGAGCGCCTGGGAGGTGACCCAGTTTTGACAATAACCGCAATGGAAATCGCATCCCAACATGCCAAAGCTTAAAGCACGGGCTCCGGGATAGGCATGATTGAACGGTTTTTTTTCGACTGGATCAAGCTGAAGAGCGCCAGCGTAATTTTTGGGAACATACAAAATACCGTTTCGATTGAATCGAACATGGCAGATTCCATCGCGCCCCTCCGCTATCTTGCACCGGTGGCCACAGGCAGAACACTGAAGCCGGCCGTCCGGGAGTTTGGTGTAGAGTTCCCCCGGTTGCGCCAGAGCATAGAGCGCATCGCGCAGGGCGGTTTGGTTTTGGGGGATGGTGATTTGCATATTGTTCGCTTAACACTAAAATATCATTTAAACGCTTGAGCGGCAAGATGGGCCAGTTTCAGATAATCATCAGGACGCAACCCCAGATAGACAACAGCCAGCGCGCAAAAGACGAGGGAGAACATGAGAGAAAAATGAATCGGGGCATTCACAAAAGAACGTGGTTTGTCAGGAACTCCGCTGAAATACATCATGACCAGCGGTCTTAAATAATAATAGGCTGAAATAAGGCTGGTTAAAACCCCTAAAACAACCAAACCGATATATCCATTTTTGACCGCATTGCTAAAAACCACATACTTCGCGGCAAAGCCGACCGTGGGGGGAATACCCAAAAGGGAGATCATAAAAAGGGTAAAAGCCAGAGCCAATCCGGGGCGCTTGTAACCCAACCCATGGAGATCCGAAAAGTGGGTCGCCTCTCTTTTTTCTTCCACCATAATCGAGAGAACAGCAAAAGCCCCCAACGTCATAAATGTATAACCAATCAGATAAAAGAGAACGGCGGAAGCCGCTTCGGGATTAAATTTTCCATCCTGGTAGCCAACGGCCAATCCCAACAACAAATAACCGGCATGGGCAATGGAAGAATACGCGAGCATTCGTTTGACATTATCCTGAACAATCGCCCCCAGGTTTCCCACAAGAAGGGTGGCCACCACACAGATCACCAAAATTTTGTCCACCGCCCCTTCCGGAAGATAATTAAGAGCGGTCAACAATCTTATAAAAAGGGCCAATGCGGCCGCCTTGACGCCGGTTGCCATAAAACCGGTGACCGGTGTGGGAGCCCCTTCATAAACATCAGGCACCCAAAAATGAAAAGGAACGATGGCAAGCTTAAACAAAAAACCACTCACGATTAAGACAACGGCAATCCGGGGAAGATATTCCAGTCCAGGAAAAAGATTCATCTTGGAGAGATCATGCAAACGAAACGTTCCAAAAGAGGCATAGAGAAGGGCGATGCCATAGAGCAAAATCGCGGAGGCGACCGAACCGATCACATAATATTTGATGGCTGCCTCGTTGGAGCGGCTGTCCCCCTTGTTGGAACCGACCAGAACATAGATGGCCAACGACATTGTCTCCAATCCGATAAAGTTGACAATCAGGTGGTCGGAGGCAAAAAGAAAAATCATCCCGACAATCGAAAAAAGAGTGAGGGTCACATACTCTCCCGAAACATTTTCATGGATTTTAAGATAGGAATAAGAATTAAAGAGACTCATCAACCCCACAAAAATAACAATAAAGATAAAAAAGAGGGTCACTCGATCGGCGACCAAAAGATCATGGGCCACAATATCTCCCAAAGCCCATTGACGGAAAGCAAGAGTGAGCGCTGTTGCCAGAACCAAAACTCCCGCAATAAAAACCGTTCTCCCCCCTTTTTTCGGCCAACAGAAATCAAGAGTCAAACAGACCAATCCCCCGCCAGTCACGACCCAGAGAGGGAGCCCTGCGTAAAAAAGAGTTTGGAGATACTCCAGAGTCATTTCCCCCCCTCCATCTGCAACAACATCTGCTCTACCGGCCGATTCAGTTTATCCAAAAAAGGTTTTGGGTAAATTCCCATCCAGAAAATAAGGATAAGCAGAGGCACAAACAAAATAATTTCTCGAAAATTCATATCAGCCAGGGGATGTCCCGTTGGGTTCTTGAAGGGGCCAAAAAATATCCGTTGAATCAGCCACAACATATAAACAGCGCTCAACACAACACCGCTGGTTCCGATAATCGCCGCAACTCTTTGGGTTTGAAAAGCTCCCCCCAGCGACAAAAACTCCCCCACAAAGCCGTTGGTCAAAGGAAGCCCGATCGAAGAAAAACTAACCAGAAGAAAAATAGTCGCATACCAGGGGAGAGAAGCGGCCAATCCCCCATGGGCGCTGATCTCCCGCGAATGGGTTTTTTCGTACAAGACCCCCACCAGCAAAAAGAGAGCCCCCGTGGAAATCCCATGGTTTAACATCTGGTAGAGTCCCCCTTGGATAGCGGTCGCCTCCATTGAAAAAAGGGCGAGCATCACAACCCCCAGATGGGAGACGCTCGAATAGGCAATCAGTTTTTTAATGTCGGTTTGCACCATCGCGACCAACGCTCCATACACAATACCAATCACCGAAAGAGTCATTAAGTAGGGTTGAGCCATTCTCAGTGCATCGGGAAAAAGGGGCATGGCAAAACGAAAAAAACCATACGTCCCCATTTTAAGGAGAACTGCGGCTAAAAGCACACTCCCGGCTGTCGGGGCCTCCACATGGGCATCGGGAAGCCAGGTATGGAGTGGAAAAAGGGGAACCTTGATGGCAAAGGCCAGACCAAAAGCTAAAAAAAGCCAGAGCTGAATTAAAGGAGGCAGACGCAATTCATAAAGTTCCAGAAGATTAAAGCTCCCCCCTCCTTGGAAATAGAGATACAAAACTGCCACCAGCATCAGAACGGAACCGGACATGGTGTAGATG
>SBBF01000105.1 GCA_005240075.1 Nitrospira sp. | reverse complement strand
CTCCTCTTCCCCCCTCATTCGATCCCTGCTTGGAGGCAACCCGGGCATGCCCATCATCAGCCATGGTTTTAAAACGGGACTCCGTCGACTCTTCACTCAATTTTTCTTTTTTCGAATCTTCTTTTTTGGCGGTCTCCCGGTGATCTTGATCCTTGGCATCCTCCTTGCTCTTGAAAACAGAAATGAGACGACTCATCAATTCCCCTTCTTTTTTGGATTGATCCGCATCGCGGGATTGAGATTCCTGCGATTCCTTTGATTTCATTCTTGACTGATAACGGGCGGCAAAATCTTGAGCACTGGCTTTCCGATTAGACTCCTTCCTGTCGGCAGATCGCTGGTTGTCGCTCCGCCGCACCTCATCTCGGGCAATGTCGATGGGATCGATGGTCATTTCATCCCCTCATACGATTCATTTGATATACCGTGTTTCCCAATTCGTTCATCTGCTTCTCCTCCAAGGCTGATAAAGCCTGGCGCTCCTTTTTCATCCAAAGCTCTTTGTGTTTTTTCATCACATTCAGTTCATAAGCCGAATCCATATAATCCCTTCGCGCCCTTTTCATTCTTCCCTTCGCTCGCTCCAGCACCTCTTTTTGTTCGTCTATTTCCTTCTCCAGCGCCGCCTCGTCTTCTTTGAGTTTCTGAATGAATCCCAGATGAAACTGCGATTCCTTCACCCGCGATTGTCCGCTGGCAATCTTGCCGCTCATTTCCAGGCGCGCTTTTTGCCTTTTATTCTGAATCTCCTTTTTTTTCTCCTCAAACCTCCAGAGTTTTTTTTCCTCCTCCCGAACTTCCTTGATCGCCTTGGCCAGCGCAATTTCAGCCTGACGCAGGGTCCGTTCTTTCATCCAGAGGAGAGGTTCCAGGCGATATTTGGGTTTAGCCGGCATTACTCAAACAGTCCCTTCAAACCCTCCACCGCTTCATCAAAAGAAACCGAATCATGTATCCCCTGCCTTAAAAAATTGTTCACGTCGTCTATTTTTTCAATAGCGTAATCAACCGCCGGGTTCGAACCAGCCTCGTAAGCACCGATTAAAATGAGGTCCCGCTCTTTTTCGTAGTTGGCTACCACCTCCTTTAATTTTCTCGCCGCCATAAGATGCTCTTCGTCAATAATATTGCTCATCACGCGGCTGACCGATTCGGAAACATTCACAGCAGGATAATGACCCCGATTGGCCAAATCACGGGAGAGAATCACATGTCCATCCAGAATGGAGCGGACTTCATCGGCGACCGGTTCGTTCATGTCATCCCCTTCCACAAGCACCGTATAAAAAGCGGTGATGGAACCGGTCTCGGAATTCCCCGATCGTTCCAAAAGACGGGGAAGGGTGGAAAAAACAGAGGGGGTAAAACCTTGACGGGCCGGAGGTTCCCCGACCGCGAGGCCGATTTCCCGAAGGGCACGGGCAAAACGGGTGACCGAATCCATCATCAGCAAAACTTTTTTCCCTTGATCCCTGAAATACTCTGCAATCGCTGTGGCGGCATAAGCCGCTTTGGCACGCACCAGCGAGGGCTGATCGGAAGTGGAACAGACAACGACCGACCGGGCGAGCCCTTCTTCCCCCAGATCCTGCTCCAAAAAATCACGCAGTTCGCGCCCCCGTTCCCCCACGAGACAAATCACGTTCACTTCAGCCTCGGTGTTTCGCGCAATCATCCCCATCAACACCGATTTTCCCACGCCGGCCGCGGCAAAAAGACCGATCCTCTGCCCTTCCCCCACCGTCAACATGGAATCAATCACTTTGATTCCCACTGAAATCGGTTCGGTAATTCTTTTTCGTTTGAGAGGATCGGGAGGGGTTGCATGCACCGGATAATATTTTGTCGCCCGAAGGGGCCCTTTCCTCTCCAGGTCAGCCGGTTCACCCAGGCCGTCCAACACACGCCCCAGCAGCTCATCCCCCACGGGGACCATCAGACAATGGCCGGTGGGAATCACATCATTGCCCGGTCCAATCCCTTCCAAATCTCCCAGCGGCATCAGAAGAACGGTGTTGTCTTTAAACCCGACCACTTCCGATTTGATCGGTTGTTTGCGATAGAATGATTCAATCAGACAAAGTTCACCCACCCGAACATTCGGCACAACGGCCTTGACCACAAGGCCGGTCAACTCGGTCACCTTCCCCTTCACCCGATAGGGACTCATGTCGGCCAGCGCTCTGCGGTACTTGGCCAGATCGATGACTTGAGCGGTTTGCGTCACAAAGGATCCCCTTCCAGCCCCAACGCCGTCCGGATCGCCTTCAACTGCGTCTCCAACTGGGCATCGATGGTTCCCACTTCCGATTCAATCAAACATCCGTTCGGTTTGACCTTGTCATCCCCTCTGATCTGGATCGAGCGGGTCGCATCCAGCGTCTGAACCAAAACAGGTTGATGCTGTTTGATAACTTCCAAATCGCGCGGATTGATCAAAATCACAATTTTTTGCCCGATGGCGCTGTGGAGGGCCTGCTTCACCAGATCAACAACGGCTGTTTCCCGCTGGCTGAATTCCTGCCCCAAAATTTTTTCGGCGATGTCATAAACCATCCGCACCGCCTCCCGCTCGATTCCATCAAACATTTTTTCCTTTTCCTTGACGGCGGCTGTCAGGGTTAAAGTCACTTCGGCGAGCCCCTTTTCACGCCCCTCTTCAAATCCCCTTTTTTTTGCTTTTTCCATTTCTTCCTGGACCCTTTTTAAGATTTCTTCCGCCTCCTTTTTTATTTTTCTCCCCTCTTCCCTGGCCTGCTCAATCATGGTCCGCGCCTGGTTAGACGCCCCATACACGGCCCCAGAAATAACCCGTTCCTCCCCCAAAGGCTCCCCCACCTCGATCGCTTCGTCCAATCCCACCTGTTCTTCGAGGTTTAATTTTTTTTGATACTCTTCTCTTTTGACTATTTTAGACATTTTGTTTAGGGCCCCTTCGGCCTGTTTGTTGTTTCCATTATACCGCCAATCTCTATGAATAAACAGCTGTTTTTGGATGATCCGCTTCCACTGAGGAGACCGCCTCTAAAATTTCTTTTTGATAGCGGCGGGCGCTTTGAGGAGAATTGAGGGGAAGATTTTTTGCGATATAATGATCTAAAAGAGAAGCAAGCCCCATCGAAAACTTTTGCTGAATGATGCGAACTCCCGTTGATTGATTCGGGGTCACCGCTTTGGAATAAACAAAAAAACCGGCTTCCATCAGAAGATTTTCCGGATCCTTTTTTTGCAAGTCCAGGGAAACCAGATGCCCCTGCGCCTGCTTTAATCTTTCAGACAAAATTTTTTCTTTGGTCAACAACCTCTGCTTCAAGACTCGCGCTTCTCGAGCACTCATTCTCTGAAGAATTTCGTCAACAGTTGATTCGTTTAAGGTCGACAAGGCCATGGCAACCTCCCTCATTCCCACTTCCTTGAAGAGGAGCTGGAGTTTGAGAGGAGACAAGAGAGGAATCGTATCAAAAGTCAGCCGTTTTGAAGAGGCGGATAAAATTCCGGGGGGAATAAATTTTTCTTCGAATTTTTTTTTCAACACCCCGGCCAGTTCCGGGTCAATTTCGAATGTTTGATTGATGGGGGGAAGTGTTTTCAGTTTTTCTTCCGGAAGGTTTTCCAGGACGGCATAGGCCAGCTCACTCGGCAAATAACGGAGAATCGTGGCAATAACTCTGCCGCTCTCGCCTTCAAGCGACTTGACGATCCAGTCGGGGTGAATCTCAGACAAAAAAGAACGGTGGGCTTCCATCAACAAACGTTTTAATTCGTCCAGGACGATTTGTTTTTTTTCTTCTTTGTTTTTGATGAGGAGACGAGACAATGCCGGCCCGACAACCACCTGATCATCAGAATTCAGAAAGGGAATGAGATTTTGAGCGTTCGACC
The DNA here is from genome assembly GCA_005240075.1 of Nitrospira sp. Classification (GTDB taxonomy): domain Bacteria; phylum UBA10199; class UBA10199; order UBA10199; family SBBF01; genus SBBF01. The sequence goes on along the minus strand of SBBF01000105.1, from coordinate 1,886 downwards.
GGTCAGCCAGAATTGCGATTAAAAGAAAAGCACGTTGCCGATTATTGAGAGAAGATACAGGAGCTTTAATATCCATTAATTAACCGACTTGTGTTTGGACAATCGTCTGAATACCCCGAGCGACCGCATCGGTAAAGCGTGAAAAACCTTCAGCCATGATGGTGGTATTGGCAATACCCGCCTGGAGAGCCAGCATCTGACGGGGGGTGATTTTTAGCCCCGGCGTCGTCAACGTTTCAATCGCCGCATCGAGGCTCACCAGATCCTTGTTCATATCCTTGAACATGTCGAAATATTTTTCTCCCGAAGAAAACGAAGCCTCCCCGCTCTCTTTTCCCGCCACTTCAATCTGGATGTCATCCGCCGAGAGAGCGGTCAATTCCGGCTGGGCATCACTTCCGTAACTCTCCTGCATTTTTTCCAATAATTTATCAGCCAGGGTTTGATCAAACTGAGAGTTGAAATCCGGTTTGCCCGACTGCCCTGTGGAAGAAGGGGTCGAAACCTGCTTGATTTTTTCCTGCGCAACCTGATTTAATTTGGTGATGATCGGATCCATATTTTTTAAGCTTTCTTTTTTTCCGCCAGTCCTCCGGACACGTTTAATTGCTTGAAAAGAATCTCCAGCGCTTTGGCATGAAGCCGGGAGACCCATGATTTGGATAAATTAAGTCTTTGTCCAATCTCCAAAAGGGTCCGGTTTTGAAAATAATACATTTTAACCAGTTTTCTTTCCTTGTCCGGAAGCGCTTCAATCGCATCCCTCATTTTTTCCTTGATCTTCTGAAACTCCACCTTGTGTTCCATCTCCTTCCGGGCTTTTGTGTCTTCCACTTCAAAATCTTCCATCCCGTCCAGAGACATGACATAAACAGAAGCCAGTGAATTGACTGTATCAAAAACCTGCTCCATGCTGTTTTGAACCTGATTGACCCCTTGAGCGATTTTTTCTGAAATTGTTTGGAGATACTCGTTAGCCGCCTGTTCAAACTTGATGCGGGAATACATGGAACGGGGAACCCATCCGGTTTTTCTCAATCCATCATAAATGGCCCCCTTGATCCGGTAGAAGGCAAAGGTTTTAAAATCAACATTAAAGCCGGCACTGTAACGGCGAGCCGCTTCCAACAAACCGAGGCGGGCATTGCAAAGAACATCCTCATAATCCACTTCGGTTGAAAGTGATCGGGCTACTTTGTTGGCCACATGGGTTGCAAAAGGAAGATACTGTTCAATCAACGCGTCGCGTTGAGACAGGGCCCCTTCCTGGCTGGAATCACTAGAAGTCCCTCCTCTTTTAAGAGAGGTCTGTTCTTTTTCGTGTGTTGCCAATTCCATAATTTTTGATGCCACTCCCTCACCTTTTTAAGATGCACTTTCTATGCCAAAATGAGCAAAAAAATATCAAAAAAATAATTTATAAAAAACTAATAATACCAATTACTTATAATTTAGATCTCCTCTCTTCTTGAAAATCGGTCTGTCTTGTCTGTTGACATGACCCCCCAACTATCCTCTTTTCGAACTATTATAATGGGGAATCGATTTATCATAGGAAATCAACATATTAAAAACAACGCAAAAAATGAGTTTTAAGGACTCTCTGAAAAACTCTACCCAGCTGTCATTCCCGCCCCGGCTTACAGCCTACCGGGGCAGGCTCCAGCGGGAATCCAGAAGTTATTGCAATGACTGGATCCCTGCCGGAGTTTACCCCGGACTGGATTCCTGCTTTCGCAGGAATGACAGATCCGGGGCAGGGATGACAATAGAAAACCAATCACTGACGTAATGCCTCAGTTTCACCTTGCCAAGAGAATTAACCCCCGAAGGGGGTTCAAGGAATGTAGCCGTGGGTGTCAACCCACGGAACAGGCACAAGCCGT
>SBBF01000066.1 GCA_005240075.1 Nitrospira sp. | reverse complement strand
ATTTCAAATCCCAAAAGAATAAAATATCATTTATTGTGAAATGCTATGCCTCACTGAATATGAAACGCAACAGGAAGAGGTAAAACTGAGGGATTACATCATTCGTGTAAACCAGTAATGGGTGGCCCGACGGGGGGCCCCCAATGAGTGAGAGCACCAATGAGCGAAGAATCGGGCTTGGCCCGTTCTGAGAGCTGAGGCCTCCTTCATGGTGCAGCGAAGCGGAACCGGAAGGTATAAGAAGACAAGGAGGGACAGGACCCGTTACTGGCTTACATCTCCTGTTTGCAGTGTCATTTTAAAATCCCCCTTTTCATTAATCAACGTCAGCGGCTTTCTGGTTTTTCTTTTTTTGATTTCAAAGATTCCGATTAGGTCATCGGTCAGATAAAAGGGATCAATTCTTTTTTGCTTGATCAGCCACTCCTCTTCATCCCCCTCCCAGACGATCATCAGGAGGCGGTCATTTTTTTCGATCGGATAATCCCAATCCCACAAGGCGATATTTTGATAATCCATTTTTTGGACGGGGGCTTGATACGCGGTGTCTCCCCATTCGCATGGGGCATAGGTCCCCTCCCGTTTGCTCAAAAAAGGGCCGGGAATGAGGGAATGAGTTTTGATCAGCGGACTTAAGTCAAGCCGGTCAATCTCCATCAACTTCCCCTGCGCGAAGTGAAGAAGAGTTTGTCGGTCGAAAGAGAGAATTTTTTTATCGTAGGGGACAATCGCGTAATGAATGTTGGCGTAAAATCCGCCGTCCCCTTCATGAATGGCAACCTCTTTTCCGTTCACAGGATCGGGGCCGACGTAATCGATAATTCCCGAATCTTCGTAGTCGTATTTCAGCTCAACCGATTTAAGGAGAAGGACATTCAGCCCATCCATGTGACTGTAGGATTTATTGGAGAGAAGAACGTGCGTCTCCTGATTATGGATGCCGTAGGAATCAGGTTCCAGCAGTTGAAAAACAGGAAAATGGTTCAGGAGATCATCCGTCCCATCATAGACGGCACGCGGAGATACAGAGAGTGTTTCTGCCGGTTCGAGAATGACCCGACCGCAAATTTCCGGGAGGAAGGGGAGATTTTTGGGGTTGGGATCTTTCAGGGGAATAATATCGGATCGGATAACCAGCGGTTTCAATTCATTGCTTGAAAAAATTGTTTTTTCGATCACTCCCCCCAGGGGACCAAAAATTTTAACGGTAAAGGGGAAAACAAGCTCGCCCGGACTCTTTTCCATTTCGATTCGGGAATAGGGGGGGAGCTTGATTGAAAGCCCCTGATCAGGATTGGCAAAAGTGGGAGTTAAGAAAGCGCCGCAAATAAAAAATATCCAAAGAGCTGTTTTCTTGCAAGACATCTTCTATTTTTTTTCCGGTACCATCTGGATCATTCGCGATTTTCCACGGGCGAAAATTTCCGGCTCGTAGAATTCAAAAGCCTCCGCGCCACTCTGCATGTCATTTCCTTCCGTTGTAGCTCTTACCGGATAACGAACATGATAAACACCGGGGTAGAGATGAAGGGATGACCAGACAATCGAGTCATCACGGATTTCCTGATGGTCAAAAAAGAGATCGCTCCCAAAGTCAATCGGGGTCACCACATCATCATAATAAACAAAAGTTCCTCGTTCCATGTCAACATCATAATCAATAAAATAAACATGAATATGGCTTGATATTCTCTGGTTCCTACCTCCCCACCGCGCGGAAAATGCTGGAGCTCAAAGCAAAAGGGGTGGACGTGTCTCCGGCATTGGCAGCCGCGCGACAGGCACTGTCTGATTGGAGCCCCTATCGGGATGGCCCGGGGATGTTCAGTGATAATTACGATGAGGAGGAACAGAATCGGGAACACTTTGGGCCGCATATCATTGAGACTTTGCGAGACTTGATCGGGGGGGAGTAGATCTGGGGTCACATCGACTGTCATTTCTGCACTGAAAATTGCTACCTTGAAACCACCGAGCGGAAGACGCCGAGCGGGAAAAATATGAATAATTCACTTTTTATACTTGAATTTATATAAAATTAAGATTAAATTTACTTTAATTACTATGTTTTTAAGGAATAAAAGTAGCTATCTGATTGATTTTATTAATGATCAATCTCCTAACAAGCCGGTTATGATTTTGGCTGGTGCGAGGCAGGTGGGTAAAACAACGCTTATTGAACAAGTTCTTCAAGGCAAACCCTATCTCAGTCTGAATTTGGAAAAAAATCCTTCCTATGCCGAAGCCATCGATCGTTGCCGAGATTTCGCTGAATGGGAGGATTATTTAAGAGAAGAACATCAATTCAAACCTCAATCTCGTATTCTCGTCATCGACGAGGCCCAGCAAAGCCGTAAACTGGGTTCTTTCGTGCGCTTCATGAAGGAGGAGTGGAAAGAGGCCACCGTTATTATGACAGGTTCAGTTATCAACGAGTTGCATTTGGAAACTGAGCGGCGGCCTGTGGGGCGCGAAACTCATTTAGATTTATGGCCCATGACATTTAAGGAATTTCTTATGGCGGCCGGTCAAGAATCCTTGGCGCGCACGCTCACGAATTTTAATTTAGGAGATCGCATTGGCCCCTCCCCTCACGAACGCTTGTTGGAACAGATGGATCAGTATCTTGCCGTCGGCGGACTGCCGGAAGTTATTTCTTATTTTCTCTCAGGAAAAGATTATCGCAAATTGCGGCTGGATATTTTTAAAACTTATGAGGATGATTTTATCCGCTATTTTGCCATCGACGAAGTGAATCTTTTCAGGCGCTGTTTTGACACGGTAGCGGCAAACGTCGGTTCTCCCAGCAAAGATTCACAGGTTGTGCGCTTAGACGGCCCTGGCTATAAAAAAATAGCGGGGATTTTTGCCAGGCTGGAAAAATGGAAGCTTATTATCAAATGTGAACAATTGGCAAGCGAGCCAGAAAAAAACAAGCATCACCCCAAACGTTATGTCTATGACATTGGTGTTTTATCCGATTTGCGTCTTAAAGGAGTACAAACATTAAGCCTGAAAGACCTCTCTCATCCTCTTTTGCGTACGCCGCTGGGCGGATTAATTGAAAATTATCTGGCGCTATCCCTTAAAAATCAATTTGATGAAGTTTTTGGCATCAGGCTCTCCTCCCAGGCGGAAATCGATTTTGGCGTGAAAGTAGGAAGAACAGTTTTTCCCATCGAATGCAAGATATCACCACGATTCAAATTGAACCATCTGACAAGCCTCAACAGTTATTTGACCAAATTCACCACGGGGGGAGAGGGCTTTTTCTTTTACGGTGGTTTGCCACAATCCAAAACAAAAAATTGCCACGTACTGCCCTATTATTTAATTGATGAAATGAAGAGATTACTATCGGTCTGATCTTCCAAACTTCCTATCTCCCCACCGCCCGGAAAACGCCATGTCGGAAAACAGTGGCTTGATTATGAAACCGCGCCTAAGCGGATCTCCTCGAAATTTGCCAGCCTGTTCAGCGGCTGGTAGTGCTTGCCGTTGGCGCTTGGGGCTTATTTCGTCAAGTCCTCCGCCGCCGTGACTGGCTGGATATAGTGGACCCCAAAAACTAGACAGCATCCACCCCTTCAACGAGGGGGGGTATAAGGAGGGTCCAAAATGGGAATCAGGAAGAATCACACGAATGAATTTAAGGCGAAGGGGGGTTGGCGGCATTGCGGGAGGATCGGACAAAATTGGAGTTGAGTTCCGAGTATGGGGTTCATCCAATCCAGATTGGGTTATGGAAGAAGGCGGCGATGAAGGGTTTGCCGCGGGTTTTTGAGGGCAAGAACGGTTTTGACGGCAAGGAGAAGGAGCAGAAGGCGCTGATAGAGAAGCTCTACGGCAAGATTGGCGAGGTTGAAGTGGAGAACGATTGGCTTAAAAAAAAGCTTGGTCTTTGACAATTGAAGAGCGGCCAGTTTAAGGAGAGCGGATTATGTCAAACCAAATTGTTTCATTTTCTGATTCTCAAATCAGCTCTTCACTGAGCCCCTCTTTACCCCCCCTGTTTTTTAATATTGATTGTTATTTGTGTGTCGAAGTTAAAAACAATTTATTTCTTTACTGACACAACCTGGATCATTCGTGATTTTCCACGAGCAAAAATTTCCGGCTCGTAGAATTCAAAGGCCTCCGCACCGCTTTGCATATAGTCCCCTTCGGTGGTGGCCCGCACCGGATAACGAACATGATACACACCGGGGTAGAGATGAAGGGATGACCAGACAATCGAGTCATCGCGGATTTCTTGATGGTCAAAAAAGAGATTGGTGCCAAAATCAATGGGGGTGACTACATCATCGTAAACAAAAGTTCCTCGTTCCACATTAACCGAATCAGGGGAAGCGGTTGCTTCAGCATAGGCCGCCCGGGAGGTGGTGGCCAAGGTTATGTCAATTGGTTCAAAACCGCCGGGAAGCAAATCCTGAATCAAAATATAGTTCATCTCCTGGGGCACAACCAGCGTGATATGCCCCTTGTAATTCTCCCCTACTTCAAATTCCTTGAGAGGATTTTCTTCCTTTGCGTCGTCCAGAGAATAGTAATCGCGCGAAATAATCAGCCCTTCTTCGCGAGAAGGAGCCTGTTCCGGCGGGTGATAATATTTCAGCACCGCATCGTAGTAAAGAATCCCCTTTCCCTCTTTATTAAAAATCAGATCGGCCGGCATGGAAATTTTTTTAAGTTCTTTCATGGGGATCTGTTTGGCAACAACATCCAAAACCGTTGTTTTGGAAAATTCCTTTTCCAGCTGAATTTGGTCGGACAATTTGATTTGGCCGATCAATTGGGTTTCAGTCTCCCTGAAAACCTGCAAATAGTGATAGGCCAGGTAGGAAGTATAAAGGCTGTCCTGCGTGCTGGGGCGATCATTCGATTTCTTCCGGTCAAGCAAGAAAGTCATCGCTTTAAACACCAACGGATTTTGTTGGTCGGTTTCTAGCAAACTTAAACCTGCGAGCGCGGTGTTTTTCTCCGCGCTCGACCAGAAAAAGTTTGAGGCGGGCCAACTGGTATGGCGCGGTTCCTGTTGGGCGAGCGAGACAAGCCGGCTTTTTGTTTTTTCGCTCCATTCCAGAATAACCGGAGGATCAGCTAAAGAGAGACTCATTAAAAAATAAGAAAGCCCCGTTGAAGAAAGACGGCTTAAATTTCTGTAAAGAAAATCTTGAGCCTCCTTAAGAGAAGCTTCCGGCAAATCGTCTGCTCTTGACAGGCTCCAGAGGCCGAAGGCCAGATCCTCCAGATGCGATTCGTCATGGGCCATGGAAACCATCTGGTTTCTCAAAAAATCACGAAGGGCCCCCATCGCTCCTTCGTCAACGGGGTATGAAAGATCTTGGGCCAGGCTGAAGGCCCAGTAAGTCTGGGCGCTGGGGACAAAATCAGACTGGCTCATGCCGGACCAATATTTCATCCCTCCATCACTATTTTGATATTTTTCAAAAAGTTCCTGAATCAACCCCTTAATTTTTTCGTCAACCAGCGCTAGCTTATTTTCAAAATTCTTGAGCTTGTCCTTTTCCTTGTCTGTCAAGGGGGCCACGGCATCAAAATATTTTTCCCCCATCCGACTGCTTAAATCGCGGGTGATGAGCAATCCCAGCAGAGAAGCCGATTTTTGCTCGGAACAGCCCCAAGGATAGTAAACGAGTTCCCGAAGTCTCTCGGCTACAGCCAAAGCCAGCGAGGCCTTGAGCGACACGGTAAGCCCGCCGACTCCTTCTTCAACGGTGGAAGGGAGATCAATTTGTTCTAAAACTTCCGTATCGGTCATGCCTGCAGTAACCACGGTTTCCGAGACATAGCGGTCATGAAGGGGAAGTTTGATTTCAAAGGAATCCAAAATAGATTGGCTTTTACTCTCTTTCGCTTCGGCCTGAATGATTAATTCCCCCTTTCCGGAACTTACACTAACATTAACCGGAAACGATTCTTCCGAATAGCTTTTCAGTGCAAAGGGAATGACGAGAGGTTCTCCTTTGGGGAAGTCCTCCTTGAAGACTGAAACCTGGATCGTTCCGGACACATCGGTCGGGTTCCGGTTATGGGCGATAATTTTTCCGCTGATCTGATCTCCCCAGACAGCAAAACGGGGAAATGCCGGACGGATAAGCACCGGAAGCGTTGATATCAGTCTGGTTCTCCCCCCTCCCACCAGCGTGTTATCGCTCAAGCCCAAATTCACGCCAAGTTTCCTCTGACCCGGATCGGTCTTGTCCAAAAGTTTGTTTCTCTCCGCTTCAAATTCCTTGAGAGTTTTGGAAGGAGTGATGGCCAGCGCTTCGGCGACCCACGTTGTCACATCATCAGGAAGTTTGAATGTAACAACCGCTTCCCCTTTCTCATCGGTTTTGATGGCTGATTCAAAATGAGCGGTGTCTCTGAAATTTTTTCTCTTTTTGGATTCGTTCACCCCCCCATCCCCCGCCTTGAGAGAAATAAGGCTGGAAGAAGTGGTGACGCTGTTGGCTCTTTTATAAAAGAATTTTTTGACCAGGTCCGGAAGTTTGTAGGCCAAAAGATTCAACACCGATTCATCCGCCACCGATACCATGACATAAGCAGGTTGTGGTTTTCCCGTCGCATCGGCCGTTTTTATTTTTAAAGTCACTTCATCTCCCGGCCGGTAGACCGGTGGTTTATCCCCCTCCCCTTCCCGATCGGCTGTTATCTGCACTTGAAGACGTTTCGACTCCGGTTCGACAACCAGTTCGGTCTCGCCGTTAAAAAGGAGCGGGCTCCTTTCCCCTTCACGTCCCGCGTGCGCCACCACGCTGACAAAAATATTCGGGATGGTTCCCTCCGTAATTGGAATGTCAATAATGCCGGCATTCCCCTTGGAGTTGTCTGAAGCGTTTCCCATTTTCACCACCCGATATTCCAAAACCCTCCCTCGCTCCAATGTGACCAAGGCCTGAGAGACCGGCATGAGAGACTTGACCAAAACCCGCGCCGTCTCCCCCACCTTGTAGGAAGTCTTGTCGGCCACCAGTTCGAGGGTTTGCGGTTCATTCAATTGCCAGGGAACATACCCCTCTCCCCAGGCATAAAAAGAAATAGCCGACTGAAGATTGTTTTCTTTGGAATCGATTGATTTTAAAACCAGACGATACGTTCCCGCCTGCGGGATGACAAAATCAAGCGCTGCCTTCCCCGTTTTGTCCGTTTTTCCTTTTAACTTCTGGATGGAAGAATCGTGATGGTCGTATAGATATTCCCAATACCCCTGGGCGTTCTGCCGTTCCACAAATTTGTATTCCCGCCGGATCAGCTCGGCTGTAAAGGAGCGCCCGCCAGACGGTTTTCCTTTCGGATCAAGAGTGGCCACCTCGACTTGCGCCTTCTCCCCTTTTCCATAAACCCATTTGTCGGTTTTTCCCCCGATATAAAATTCCCCCTTGTGAACAATCACATCCCCCGCCGCCGCCACTTCCTGCTGGGAGGGGTCGGTGACATTAGCCTCAACGGTCAATACCTGACTGATCGGATATTTTTTGATGTCCGGTTTGTAGCGAATTTCCAGCAATCCGTCGCGGTTTAGTTCATTTTTTATTCGTTTAACCTGTTTTCCATCCGCCCCCTTGAAAAGACTGGATGGCTGCCGAAGAGTCTCCTCGCCGCGCGGGTCGTCCCATTTACTGGAGTCCTCCCTGCTGGGATATTCCTCCACGATTTCATATTCGTAATCGGTAAAATAAAAATTCTCCCCCTCTTCCGAGGTTTTTTGACTCAAAAGATCGTCATCCACAAAAATAAAATCCTCAAATCCTTCCGGAGCAAAAAAATAAGTGCTGGTCATGATCGACCAGTTGGCTTTGGCTTTGCTGAGGGGCGCTCCAAAATAATAGGATCCTTTTACTTTCACTTTCAACTCTTCGCCATTGACCACTTCCGTTTTCTCTGGTGTCATTTCCACTTTAAAGGAGGGTTTGCGGTAACTGGTTACATGAAATTTTCTGGCAAAAGTTTGCTCCTTCGTTGTGAGTGTGACGGCATAAGCACCGCGCGGCATGTCGTCTGACGAGGAAAGATCGAATGAATCTTCAATAATTCCTCCCGGACCTGGTTTGACCCCTTTCTTTTCAAAAATGGTTTCCCCTGCCGCGTCTTTCACGCTGACATCAAAAGTTCGTGAAGCGTCGGGCAGAAAATAGCACCCTTCCTTCACTTCCCGGACAAAGGAGGAAAAATAAACTTTTTGTCCCGGCCGGTAAATGGGGCGATCAGTATAAACATAGGCAAAAAAATGGGGCCCCTTGCCAAGACGCTCCCGGTAAGGGTCTCCCAGCATATGATCGCTCTGACAGGAGTAGGCAGATTTTTGGGGATCGGTCGACTGGACACAAAGATCGGTTTGCCAATCGTCATCATCAACCCACAATCCTTCCAGAACCGCCACCCCTTCCTTGTCTGTAACTCCGACCGCTTGTCTGATCATTTTATTATTTGACCCAACCAGACTGACCTTAAGGGGAAGTTTTTCCAACGGCTCTCCGCTTTGAATATCGGTGGCCCAGACCAGAACATGATCGACTTCCCTCTTGAGTGATAAGGCAACATCCGTTATTTGAATGATCGAATAAATTGGACGGGGGGAAGAATGATTTTTGAGCGACGATTGACCGATCGCCTCGATCAGATAGGCGCCAGGCTCCGGAGAAAAATCTGGAAACTCTTTCAGATCGATTGAAAAATAAGTCGTTTTGTCGTCTGTCGCTTCAAGAACATATTCTTTTTGACTGACGGGAGGCATACGGCCTGCATCAATTGTCATCAGCGCCGAATCAAGAGGGAGAACCAGATTCTCTCTGCCAAACAATGGCTCGCTGACCGGCTGTTTATCATGAATAAAATTGATTCCCTTCTCGTCCCACCGCCCCGCCGGTTGAGCCTCGGTGTTTTTTACATTTTCGGAATAAGAGTCATACGGAATCCGATAGAGCCGGATTACCGCTTTTGATACATTAGTGGCATTGTAAGGAATTGTGAGGGTTTCCCGTGTGGAGAGAACAGTTTTGGTCAGCAGGCTGGCAAGGAACGGGACGGCTTGATGGGTGCGAACCACATACGTATCATTGTTCCCCTCGGGTCGCGCTCCCGAAATGGATTTGACGGAATTGATATCAACTGAAAATTCGTAGCGGGTATTGGTGTTATCAAGAAAAGCGACACATCCCTGTCGGTAGCCGGTCAACAACCAGGTGGTTCCATCATCGTTTAACAGTTCAAAGCTTTCGCCATTCATCGCATAAAAATAGGGGGGATTTTTTGAATCTCTTTTTTCGGGCTTCACAATCTTGAAAGATTTTTCAAAAGATTTTTTGTCGATCGCCTGGGAAAAATGGTAGCAAACAGCCTGCGACGTATGGGCCATGAATTCAACTCCGGGTTTGAGTCCCGCTTCGTCATAAGCCATGGTTACTTTGTCGACAAAAAACTGATCAGAGGGGGTTGAAAAATTGATTTTCTTTTCTTCCCTGCTTGCCAGTTCGCCGATCTTTGCATGGAGGCCGGCCGGAATTGTCACCTCCAATTCAGCATTCCAGGGGAGTGAGGAATCGAGAAGAACAACCAGCTTGTGATCGTCTTCAGTCCAGATTGATTTTATCGGTTTAACTCTCTCGCCATTTTTTTTATCCTTGATTTTAAGTCGGCTTTCCACCTCTTCCCTGTTCATGGCCAGGTTAAACTGGACAAGAAAGGCAGGTTTTTGGGGAATAAGAGAGGGGTTTGCCGTCCAATTGATAATCCGTGGTCTGACGGTTGAAAATTCCCACGATTCAGTCCGGGTTAATCGTCCGCCATGGACTGACGACACCTCCTCCCCCATGCTGACCCGATAGCGGGTGGCTGGATCAAAGGGTTTTTCGGGTCGAAAAATAAAACCGTGAGTCCCCAGCCAGAAAAAGTTGCCGTCAATTTTCGGTTCAATTTCAAGATGGATTTTTTCATCTCTCCCCCGATCCAGTGTGGTCAACGGCACCATCGGCTGGTTGAACATGACCGTAATCCCCTCGGTGGAAATGGGGAGCTCCTCCCCTTCCGGGGCGCGCGATAAAACCAGGAGTTCCTCCTCCGGAGCCTGTTGTTTCAGGCGTTCCGGGCGAAGAAAGAAAAAATCATAGATAGCCAAAAGAGAGGCTAAAATTAAAACAAGAATTGTTCTGATGATATATTTCGGAAGTTTTTTGAGGTGCACTTTTATTCCTTTACAATATGAAAGAGGACAGTTTGATGGGAGCCATCGGAAGCTTCGACATATAATTCATGGGAGCCTTCTTCTCCGTCAATCCATTCCACGGTGACTCCATCTAGATAAGACTTCCAGGCAAGCAGGCTCCCCTCCTCTGCTTCGATTTTGACCGGAATTTTTTGGTGTTCTTTGGGAATAAAGGGACTCACCCGATAGCAGGCGTTCGCCAGTGGAGAAACAACGCGCCAGGTTTTTGCTGAATTGCTCAAAACCTGGTCTCCAGGCTTTGGGGATTTACTGTGCTCCTGAAGCAGGCCGTCCGCGAGAGCGATCGGTACCTCATGAGGATCAGCGGGCAATGGAAACGGCGCAGTACTGGCCGAGGGTCCGTTGACCGATGATCCCATGAGGTGATCGCGGAGCGGTAGGCCAGCGGAAGGAGCACAGTAAATTTTTCTCAAACTTTCCATTACTGCGTGCCAAATCGGCGCCGCGCCGGTGGCCCCTGTAGTTCCGTTGAGCGGAGTTCCGTCGGAATGACCGATCCAGACACCGACGGCGTACTGGTCGTTGTAGCCGAGCGTCCAGTTATCGCGCAGGTCGTAACTGGTTCCTGTTTTAACGGCTGTTTCAATTCCTTCGATGGTCATCGATTCGTTCCATCCAAAAGTTTTAAGTCGTGCCTTCGGATCTGACAAAATTTGGGTGACCATTTCAGCATAAATTTTGGAATTTGGCAAAATAGAATCCCCTCCCCTTGCCAGCGCAGCATAGGCGTTTGTTAATTCAAGTAGAGTCACTTCGCCGGAGCCCAATGTCACTGACAATCCATAATGAGAGTACGGCTTGTTGAGTGTGGTGAATCCAAATTTTTTGAGGATATCATGATAATAGGAAAGCCCAATTTCGTTCAATGTGATTACGGCTGGGACATTATATGAATTGGCTAGCGCTTCTTTGATAGTGACAGCTCCATGAAACGTCCGGTCAAAATTCTGCGGAATATAAGCGGTGGATTCATTTCCACTCGCATGAAAACTGGTGGGAGTATCCAGAATTTCGGTGTCGGGCTGGAATCCTTTAGAAAAGGCGGCAAAGTAGGTAAAGGGTTTGAGGGCAGAGCCCGGTTGACGGAGAGCGACCGAGCCGTTAACGGCCCCATCGATTCCTTCGTTAAAATAATCTCTGGAGCCGATCATGGCGTGCAACTCACCTGTGGGGACATGAATCACAATAATGGAACCGTTAATTTTGGGGTCATCCAGCGATCGTAACTCCATCATATCTTGAAAGTTTTGCTCCAGTTTTTTCTGGAGATCAAAATCGAGTGAGGTTTTGATCTGGGGGGTGCCGCTCCTATCTTTTTGAGATGCCCATTCCATGAAATGTCTGGCGTAATTTTGTTTGGTAATTTTTTTGGAAGGAGCTTTACCTCATTTTTGGCCAGTTGCTGGGTGATGGTCGATCCCCCTCTGACGATTTTCCCCCTTCTTACATTTTCAATGGCCGCCTTAACGGTCGCAACCGGGTTAATTCCCGGATGCCAGTAAAAAAAACGGTCCTCTTTGGTTATAATGGACTGAATAATCGTTGGAGGGATCGATTCTATGGGGGTCCAACGTTGGTATCCATTATATAAAGGATAGAGACTCCCGATGATTTCACCTCTTCTATCTAAAATTGTTCTTGTTTTTTCTGGATGATCGTACTGAGAGATATTATAGGATATGACAAGGAATAACGGGGTAACGAAAAAGAAAGCTGGCAAGATAAACCACTTAAACCCCATTTGTGGCATGGAGTGACTTTCTCACTAGCCCGACTTTCTCACTTCGAGGGTAAATGATGGGCTAAGTATTTGATTTTTCGTACGGCAGGTTCAAAGGTTTACACTACATGACACACTGACCGCT
>SBBF01000007.1 GCA_005240075.1 Nitrospira sp. | reverse complement strand
TCTCTTGATATCGGCTAAAAACCCCGATACCATCGCGGACTAATAGCAAACAACATTTTTATCACCGATCTGGTGAGCCAAAGGCTCATGAATGGTTGCTAAAAAAAATTAATTTGCAAATACTTGAAATTATTGAGTTCTAAAGAAAAACTCCTCTGCCAGGATTACTCTTGAAAAATATCCCGATTTTAAAACTTCAGGCGAGGCTTGCGATTTGCTTATCAACACTTTTTGGACCGTTTTGTTTTGAAGTTCTTCTATTTTTTCGATCTTGCCTTGAAGCTCCCTGATCACATTCATTCCGATGGCAGAGTTTTGATATTTTATCTCACAAACAGTGATGACTTTATCAGCGCGATCAAAAATTAAATCAATTTGCACTCCTGACAGCTGTCCCTTTTTGGAGTGGTTGAAGTACGGACCGGCCTGATAATCAACAGCCGAAAAACCCAGAATTTTTGCAATGTCATGGCAATGATTCAAACAAAACAATTCAAAGGATCGACCAAGCCATGAAGAAAATTGCGGTTTGGGGCAAATATGATTCAGGAAATAGTTTTCTTGTTTGGGTTGTCCGAGTTTATAAGGCAGAATAAACGCAAAATAAAAACTTAAAAAAGGATCAGAAATATAATAGCGTTTTAGGCGCGAATTCTGGTTTTTGTCGAATGGCACAAAGGAACTGATAAAACCGGCTGATTCAAGGTTATAGAGAACGCGAGTGAGTTCCCCGCCTCCTGTTGAGTCGGTTGTGCTGATCATTTCATGACGGCTTTTTCCATAGGGATGCCCCGCCAAGGTCTTGATGATTTGTTCGTATTTTTCATGATGTCCAAAGTGACTGGTAAAAATTCTGTCAAACTCATCAAAAAAATAACCCGCCGTCTGAAATGCAAGTTTGTTGATGCCGAGTAAAACTGACCCCTCCTCTTTGAGCAAATTCAGATATTTGGGGATGCCGCCAACAAGCAGGTGGACCAAAAGAATTTCTTCATGTCCCTTGCCTTCAAGCAGTTCGGTCGTTTCCTGGATCGAGAATGGTTTCAAATGAATCGTCAAGTCTGTTCGGCCATACAGGGCTTTTGATTTGATCACTTTTTTTTGCATGAACGAGGCAATCGAACCGCACAAAACCAGCGTCACGGGGCCGGCACGACTCAAGAGTTGGTCCCAAATCATCTTTAAATCAGAGACAAGATCAGAATGATAGTTGGCCATCCACTGCAACTCATCAAGAAGGATCACGACAGGGCCTTCTTGTGCGAGTGAAACCAGTTGGCTAAAGGCTTCTCGCCAGGAATGGCAAGATGTTTTTCTCCTGGTTTTTTTCTTGATCTGGTAATCAAGCTGAAAAAGAAAATTGTCAATTTGTTCTGATTTTCCCTGATTTTCAATCCCCTCAAAAGAATAAAAACGGTGGCCTTGAAACGCGTGACGAATCAGCTCCGTCTTGCCGACGCGACGCCTTCCATAAACGACACAAATCTGTGACTTGCCCCTTTGAACCATCTCTTTCAAGGCGGTCAATTCCTTTTGTCGACCAACAAAGGGGTGGTTTGTTTCCATATAAAATCTCCTAAATAGCTATTTTTTACTAGTATAGGAGATTTTAATTTAATTTTCAAAGAAATAATCTCCTAAGATTACATATTACATCAATTTAGGAGATTTATTTTAATAAAAACCTTGAATCCCCACAAACCGGATCCCCATATCGTTTCCGTAAATAAATAAGTTATTGATTTTAAATGATTTTTTTAATTCTTCGGGAGAAGAAGGAAAGGTCTTACCCTGAGAACCGATAATTTGAGGGTTCATAAACAATTGAATTTCATCGACCAGATTCTGCCGCAAAAAAGAATGAAAAACCTCCGCTCCCCCTTCAACAAGGAGTGAAGTAATGCTGTTTTCCGCAAGCTCGCGGAGAAGTTCGGAAAGGGGCTTCTGCCCCGATGTAATAATCAACACCTCTCCCCCCTTCGAATGAAAAATCGCAGAAGACGAAGGAGTGCGGTGATGGGTGTCCAGGACAATCCGGATCGGTTGTTTAGCGCCGGGAATTCCCCGAACATTCAAACGGGGATTATCGGCCAAAATCGTGCCAACCCCCACCAGAATCGCATCAACCTGAGAACGAATTTCATGAACCCTCCGGCGCGCCAGGGGGCCGGTGATCCATTTTTGTTTTTGACCGGATATTTTTCCGTCAAGACTCACTGCCGCTTTTAAAATGACATAAGGCCTCTTTTGAGTGATCCATGTCACAAAAAACCGATTCAAAAAGAGAGCCTCTTTTTTCAACACCCCTTCCTTGACTTCAATTCCCATTTTTTTAAAGAGCCTAACAGATTTTCCTTTAACCAAAGGATTGGGATCTTGGTGAGCGAGAACCACCTTCTTGATTCCCGATTTAATGATTGGATGAATACAGGGGGGGGTTCTTCCTTCATGAAAACAGGGCTCCAGGTTACAGTAAAGCGTGGCCCCTTTTGCCTGGAAATTCAGTTTTTTAAGCGCCTCGATTTCAGCATGGGGAAGACCGGCTCGATGATGATACCCTTCGGCGATGATTTTTTTATTTTTGACAATGACGCAACCAACTAAAGGATTGGGGGAGGCATGCCCGCCTGCCTTGGCCGCCAGTTCCAGACAGCGACGCATGAAAAATGAATCCATTATTTTCCCTTTAAAATCCCTTTCAACTCTTCCATAAATTCATTGATATCTTTGAACGACCGGTAAACCGACGCAAAACGGACATAAGCCACCGGATCAACCGCGTGAAGCGCTTCCATGATCATTTCGCCGATTTGATTGGCCAAGATTTCTTTTTCCCCCTTTTCCTGGAGCGATTTTTCCACGTCATTAACCAGTTTTTCCAGCGTTTCAACGGAAACCGGCCTTTTTTCGCATGCTTTTTTTAATCCTGAAATTATCTTGAGACGATCGAATGGCTCCCGGCGGCCATCTTTTTTGACAACCATCGGAAGCATTTCTTCCACCCGTTCATAGGTGGTAAACCGTTTTTGACAGATTTCACATTCGCGGCGCCGGCGGATAATGTCCCCCTCGCCCGACAGGCGGGAATCGATCACTTTACTCTCTGGATGGGAACAAAAAGGACATTTCATAATAAATGGGGGGCCCGGCAACGATTAAACGAGGCTATTCGCGGCATTAATACTTTGAATCGTTGCCGATACCCCCCATACCCCCGCGCAAATCGCTGGCAAAGCCAGTCGATTCGCTTATCTATACAAAGGAAATTTTCTACACAACTCTTCAACGTTCTTTTTAATCGCGACACATTTTTTTTCATCCTGAGGATGATTCAAAACATCGATCATCCATCCGGCAATCAGCCGAATCTCCGGCTCCTTCATCCCTCTGGTGGTCAAGGCAGGGGTCCCGACACGAATGCCGCTTGTCACAAAGGGGGAACGGGACTCTCGCGGGACCGTATTTTTGTTCACCGTCATTCCGGCACGTCCCAGAGCTTCTTCCGCCTCTTTTCCGGAAATTCCCCTGGAAGTCAGATCAACCAGAATGAGATGATTATCGGTGCCGCCGGAGACCAGCGAAAAGCCCGCTTTTAAAAATTCGTCGGCCAACGCCTGGGCGTTCTTGATGATTTGGGCACAATAATCCTTGAAGGAGGGATCAAGGGCTTCTTTAAAGCTGACAGCCTTGGCCGCAATGACATGCATCAACGGTCCCCCCTGAATGCCCGGAAAAATAATTTTGTCGACATCCTTGGCATATTCAGACCGGCAAAAAATCATTCCTCCCCGCGGGCCCCGAAGAGTTTTGTGTGTTGTTGTTGTAACATACTCGCAATAAGGAATCGGATCGGGATGAAGGCCGGTCGCTACCAGCCCCGCCGGATGGGCGATATCAGCCATGACCCGGGCTCCCACTTCATCGGCAATGTCGCGAAAAATCTTGAAATCGATTTTTCGGGGATAAGCGCTGGCGCCGCAGACAATCAACGGGGGACGATGCTCGCGCGCCAAATCCCGAATCTGGTCGTAGTCCAACGTTCCTGTTTCTGGATTTAAACCATAAGCCACCACCTTGAAAAATTTTCCTGAAAAATTGACCGGCGATCCGTGGGTCAAGTGTCCCCCTTCGGAAAGATTTTGTCCCATGATGGTATCGCCCGGTTTCAAGCAAGATAGATAGACCGCCATGTTGGCCTGAGAGCCGCTGTGGGGCTGAACATTGGCATGCGCCGCTCCAAAAAGTTTTTTGGCTCTCTGAATTGCCAGGTCTTCAGCCTGATCGACATAGTCACACCCCCCGTAGTAACGCTTGTGGGGATACCCTTCTGCATACTTGTTGGTCATAACACTCCCCAAAGCTTCCAACACTGCTTTCGAAACAAAATTTTCCGAGGCGATCATCTCCAGTTTGTATTCCTGCCGGTCGATTTCGCGTTGAATCGCGTCAAAAATTTCGGGGTCGAATTGTTCGAGAAATTTATCCACAATTTTTATCCTCTAATTTCCTGATTTTTTCCACCCTCTTTTCATGCCGTCCCCCTTCAAACGGTGTATCCAAAAAAACCTGCACAATCTCCTGAGCCTCTATCGTGGTCAAAACCCTTCCCCCCAAACATAATACATTCAGGTTATTGTGTTCGCGGCTCGCCTTCGCCAAAGCAGGGGTGAAAATCGAGGCGGCCCGGACCCCTTTGAATTTGTTGGCGGTCACCGCCATGCCAATTCCGGTTCCACAAACCAAAATTCCCCGGTTCACCTTCCCTTCCGAAACCTCCCCGGCAACCAAAGCGGCATAATCAGGGTAGTCACACGAATCTTCAGATTCACATCCCAAATCGTGAACTTCGTGGTGATTTTTTTTCAAAAACTGAATGATTTCTTTTTTGAGAGCAAGACCTGCGTGGTCAGAGGCAATGACAATTTTCATTGGGGCAGCTCATTGAGTGCTTTTGACAACATAATCAATGGCATCTTGGACAGTGAGAATTTTTTCGGCATCTTCATCCGGAATTTCCATCTCAAATTCTTCTTCCATGGCCATGATCAACTCCACGATATCGAGGGAATCAGCCCCCAGATCATCCAGAAAATTGGCCTCGTTTTTGATTTCGTCCTCCCGAAGGCCGAGTTGATCGGCAATGATTTCTTTAATGCGCAGCTCAATAGCATTGATTCTTTTTTTAGACATTGACTACACAGTCTCCATCTTAATAACCTCACGGTCACGATAATAGCCGCAATGAATACACACCCGATGAGGAAGCTTCGGTTCATGACAGCGAGGGCAAACCGACAACGATGGCGCCGTCAACGCATCATGCGAACGCCTCATATTTCTTTTAGACTTTGAGACTCTTCTCTTGGGTAAAGACATATATACCTTCCCGCTCACTTCGTTCGCGATGAAGGGAGCTGCCATTATCAGAACCGGCAAAGCCGGATTCTTCTTCCCATAGCGTTCGAGTGAGATTGGAGTTTTTACATCCTTTTTTTCATTTTTGTCAAGAAAACGATCCAATGTGGCAGGAATGGATTCCAAGAATCAAGGCAACCGCTTTTTTGACCTCATCAACCAATTCCAAAGACAAACTCCCCACTTTTTTGACAACCCGGCTCTTGGAAACAGTCCTGATTTGATAACAGTCAATAACCGATTTTTTTGTCAACCCTGCCTTTTTTGAATCGGGAATCTTGACAAAAAAAAGACCTTCCCTTTTGCCGTTATCATCCGTAATGGGAAGAACCGTGATTAAATCAAGGGGAGTGATCCGTTTCTGAATAACCAAACAGGGACGGATTTTGTTTTTTTCATCCCCTTGGGTGGGATTCAAGTTCAACCAGATCACATCACCGACTCTCAAAGGATCAACTAAAATCTTCTCCATCAAGCCCCTCCCAGACATACTTGGACATTGATTTTCCGTATTTGGCCCCTTCTTCAAGAAGGAGTTTTTCCCTTTGTGCCTTTTCCAGGCTTTGACGCAAAAGATCAACCGCCTCGTTCACCAGTTCGGTTTTGGTCCGGTAGCCGATCTTTTTGTACTTCCGGACAAAATGCTCATTTTCTTTGGCCAGCTGGCCCAGGTTCATATAAACACCTCCTCTCTTTCCATCTATAGAAAAACAGGTTATCATCCATCATAGAAATAAGCAATAAAATATGCAATAAAATGATCAAGAAAACGATCATCATATCGGGGACTTTGGCGCTTACCGCCCCCGAGCCCCCCTTGGGTTCGCTCAGCGCAGAATAAATCTGACGCTTCGCTCACAGTCGCGGTCGACAGTTGCAACTCGTTTTATTCAGGTTGGTGCCGCACTCCTGGCAAAGCCCCCGGCAATCCTCCGAACATAAAAAACGGATCGGGCGATGGAGCACAATCATTTCCCGGATGATTTCGCCCAAATTGATTTCTCCTCCGTTGTAAGTGGCGTAGTTCAGGTCGTTCTCCGAGGAATCTTCCGTTGGATTCGTTTCGTCGGCCGGAGTCAAATGCATGTCGATAGAAACAAGAAATTTGTGATGATACGGTTCTCCACATCGATCGCAAAAAGGATAAATGGGAAGAGAGAGTTCTCCTGAAAGATGAAGTGTCTCCTCGATCTTTTGGATCATCATCCATCCCTGAATCGCTTCCAGATCAGGAGACTCCGTCGGCAAGGCCTGTCCCACAAGCGCCTTCACCCACCCCTCCCGCGAGCTTAAATCAATTTCTTTCCCCTCTTGGGGAATAGATCTGACAAAAATTTTCATATACATGTAATGGGGGACTAGCCGCTGGCCTCCCCCATACCCCCTCATCGCTTCGCTCGCGCGGAATAAATCCGACGCTCGCTCATATTCTCTTGGGAAGCTTGACCCCCTTTAATCTGCGCACCAGATCAAAATACCACCAGACCGGTTCTCCTTCTTCCGCCATGGAATCGTAATGCAGTTCACGCACATAGTCTTTGGCCACATGACCGTCCAGCAAACCATAAAAGAGCCTCTCCCCCAGATCATAGGCGATCGCATGGGTGACACTCAAGAACAGATCGGTCGAAAAGTGGGCAATTTTGTTCGAATGAAAAGCCTCCCCCCGGGCGGTTCTCTCCTCATGTTCCAAAAAAAGTACATCAGTCAAATATTCCAGTCCGCGGAGGCGGACCGTCTTCGTTTTTTCCAGATACGCCAGATTTTTTTTGAAATCCTGGGGCCGCGCACATTTTCTCCGGTGATTGATAATTTTGGAACCAAAAAAAGCAAGCGCCTCATGAATGATATTGGCATAAAAAGCCTCCTGCATCGGACGGGGAAACTCTTCCCCAGCGCATAAATGACGGATCAAATGCGCGGCCTCTTCCGCGGCATGATTCACCGAAACGTTCGCCAGATAAACAAACTTCAGTTTCGGAATATAGTAGCTCTCCGATCTTAAAATCTGCTTCTTGATCTCCTTGAGCTCAAAATCAGAAAATTTTTTGGACTCCCTCAATCTTTTCAAAAAACTCAAATCGCCGCAGGTGAATACTTCAACCTCTTCCTTTTCACTCCCCAGTTCAATCCCCAAAAAAGCGGCAATCTGGTCGACATACCCCAAAAAAGTCTCTTTGGCGTCGGCATAATCCAGAATCCCCTCTTCATGCTCCAGCCAGTTCAAAAAAGATTGCTGCGCAATGATCGGCGGCGTATGCATCCGGCAGAATTCATTTTCAGAAATTTTGACCACCCCCACCTGGTCTTCCATCTCCTTTTCAGCCAGCTTCCAGTAAATGGAGTCGCTGTTTTGAAACAGAGTCGCTGATTTTGCATTCAACCCCTTTTTTTTAAGCTCCCTTTGGACCTCCCAGGGCAAATGATTACGGGCCAGGTGAAGATCTCCCACAAAAACAAATATCTTCCGGCTGGGATCTTTTTCAAAAAGTTCAGCCACCAGGCGTGCTGACTCCGCATCACGCCGGGTAAGCGACAACTGGTCTTCAGCGGGAGGTTCGATGCCATAGACCGGTATATGGTAGTAGCGGGCAAAATCAAAAAGGGGGCGAAAATTTTCCCACAAATCAAAAAACCAATGCTCTTTAAAGCCTGTTTTTTTCAAAAAATTCTGATCAGAAAGCCGTCCGGACATGTACTGATCGAGGTTTTTTTGAAAACGCCCCTGAACCACTTCCAAACTTAAAGCAAAATGGGTTGTTTTTTTGACCAGCGCTCTCAACACCCTCAAAAAAGAACGCTGGGACTGGTTTAAGGTATGGTAGTCCCCCACATAAACAATATCGGCCTTTAAAACAGCCTCCATCATTTCTTCCACAGATGAAATTTTTTTGTAATGCCTGACGGCATTTAGATAATCGCGCTCATATTTTCTGAACGTCACATCTTCCGGGATCACCGAATCGCGGATGGCCTCCTGATTTTTTTTGTAGATTTTTTTTTGGAGCAACAACAGCTCCTGACGCGGCGAAAGATTCTTCATGTCCTCGCATCTTACCGCTGGAACCGGACAAGAGTCAAAAAAGATTCTTCCCACTCACCGAACAAGTGCCGTTTTCAGTAAATTAATCCGCACACCGGGTTTGGCATAAAAATATAAATAATGAATACTCCCTCTTTATCGGCAGAATCACGAAAAAGTTGCTAGTTTTTATTTTCAATTTTGAAGAGTTTGAAGAGATGGAAAGATGATGGGATAAAAAGGGACAAATAGATGCTATCGATCTACAGAGAAAACTTGACAACCTCATTTATAATGATTTATTATTTAATTAATTAAGGAGATGTCATGGAAGGTGAAATCATGAAAATTAATGCAAATGGGGTTTTGACCATTCCCTCTCGTTTTCGGAAATCTGGTTTTGAAATCAACCACTACGTTAATATCTCTCTGGAAGAGGATGGTTCACTTAAAGTTACCCCTATTGAGGCAATCCCCAGAAACCAGCTCGGTTTCCACACCAAAACATGGCTTAAAAAAGAAGAAATGGCCTCGCGGGATCTTCATTCGGGAAAAGCCAAAACTTATAAAAATAAGGAAACTTTTCTAAATACCCTGAAAAAATGGTAGTTAAAACCTCCCGTTACTTTGAGAAGGAATTTAAAAGACTTCCTCAAGGCCTTAAGGATTCAGCCAAGAAAAAAATTGAACTGTTATTGGATAACGTCTCCCATCCCAGTCTGCGTGTTAAGAAGGTCATCGGTTATCACGAAGTCCCTTCCATCATGGAAATGAGCATCAACATGGCTTTCCGCATCACTTTTCAGGTTTTTCCTGACTTTATTTATCTCAGACATGTGCGAACCCATGAGATTTTCCGTCATCCGTAAAAGGAACCACCTCAAAAACTTCCCGGATTTTAAAGATCAACTGGTTCAATAAAAAAGATTCTTGCTTGCTGGGATGAAGCAAGATAAAAAACCGTGGTATGCAATTATGCGTTATCGGAACCGGTTATGTGGGTCTGGTCACAGGCACCTGCTTTGCCGAGGCGGGGAATCAGGTGATCTGCGTTGATGTCGATCAAGCCAAAATTGAGCGGTTGAACAAGGGAGAAGTCCCCATTTTTGAGCCGGGGTTGGAGGGGCTCGTCAAACAAAACAGGAAAAATGGCCGTCTCACCTTCACGACCGACTTAAGCCAGGGGATCAACAATTCCGAAATCTGTTTTATCGCCGTGGGGACTCCTCCACGTGAGGATGGATCGGCTGATTTAAAGCATGTCCTTGAAGTAGCCGAGGGGATTGCCAAAGTGGCCACCCGTAAAATCATTGTGGGGACCAAAAGCACCGTGCCGGTAGGAACCGGAGACCGGATTGAACAAACCTTCCGCGAAACAACAAAAGTGCCTTGTGCCGTTTTTTCCAACCCTGAATTTTTAAAGGAGGGGGATGCCATCAACGATTTCATGAAGCCGGACCGGATTATTTTGGGAATCAATGATTCATCCATCGAGCCAGCCTTGCGAGAACTCTATGCCCCCTTCATGAGACAGTCCGACCGCTTGATCGTTATGAGCCGTCATAGCGCGGAACTGACAAAATATGCGGCTAACGCCATGCTCGCCACCCGCATTTCGTTCATGAATGAACTAGCCAACCTGTGTGAATCGGTTTCTGCCAATATCAATGACATTCGAAAGGGAATTGGAAGCGATCCCCGGATTGGTTCCGCCTTTCTTTATCCCGGAATGGGCTACGGCGGTTCCTGCTTTCCGAAGGATATCAAAGCACTGCTTAAAACCAGCCATGAAGCGGGAGTTCAATTGGAAGTTGTTGAGGCGGTGGAAAAAGCCAATCAAAATCAAAAAGGAAAATTGTTTGAAAAAATTGTCCGTCATTATGGAAATCGGGAAAAATTAAAGGGACTCAAAATGGCTCTCTGGGGGTTGGCCTTCAAGGCCAAAACCGATGACATTCGGGAATCCCCCGCTTTGAGCTTGGCGGACAAACTTTTGGAAGCGGGGGTCAAACTGTCAGCGTTCGATCCTGAAGCCATTCAGAATGTAAAAAATAGTTACGCCGACCGGCTGGAGTTCGGACAAAATTCCTATGAATGCCTGGAAGGGGCCTCAGGCCTGATTGTGGCCACCGAGTGGAATGAATTTCGGAGCCCTGACTATGGGCGGATGAAAAATCTCATGAAAGAAAAAGTGATTTTTGACGGCCGGAATCTGCTGAACGCCGCACACTTGAAAGCCTTGGGGTTTGTTTATTATGGGGTGGGGATACCATGAAAATATTACTGACAGGTTGCGCCGGCTTTATCGCCTCCCGGGTGGGAGAGCTCCTTCTCAGTCATGGCCACCATGTGATTGGCGCCGATAATGTAAATGACGCCTATGACCGTCGATTGAAAGAATGGAGATTGGCCCAACTTCGCCAGCTGAAAGGTTTTGAGTTTCATCTGTTAGATATCGCCGATTACCCCAAAGTCCGCTCTCTTTTTCAGCAACACCGTTTTGACGCGATTTTAAATCTGGCCGCCCGGGCCGGCGTCAGGCAAAGCATTGAAAATCCCCGCGTCTACATTGACACCAATGTCACCGGCACACTCAATCTTTTGGAGCTCTGCAAAGACTTTAAAGTCAACAAATTTGTATTGGCTTCAACTTCCAGCCTTTATGGGAGCCGGAATCCCCGTCCCTTTGTGGAATCTGCCAATACCGATTTCCCTCTTTCCCCCTATGCCGCTTCCAAAAAAGGGGCGGAGGCGCTGGCCGCAACCTACCATCATCTCTATCAAATCAACGGCGCTATTCTCCGGTATTTTACCGTGTATGGTCCTGCCGGCCGCCCCGATATGAGCGTTTTTCGGTTCATCCAGCAGATTGCCGAAGGCAAACCGATTTGCGTTTATGGCGACGGCTCCCAGGAGCGCGATTTTACCTATGTTGACGATATTGCCCGCGGAACCGCTTCTGCTGTGAACGTCAGCGGCTTTGAAACGATCAATCTGGGGGGGGACAAGCCGGCCAGTCTCAAACATCTCATTCAAACCATCGAGGCCCATTTGGGGAGAAAAGCAACGATCGAGTCGCGTCCTTTTCATTCAGCCGACATGATGGCCACCTGGGCCGACATTCAAAAAGCAAAAAAAATCCTCGACTGGCATCCCCATGTTTCTCTTGACGAAGGAGTCCAAAAATCGGTCGAGTGGTATCTTCAGAACCGGGACTGGGCCAAAAAAATTGAGCTGGGCGCTCTTTAAAAAAAAGCATACCACTATGGCAGAGGAGATGATTCAAACAGACCATGGGTCCTTGATCGGCGATGTGGAATTTATCTGGGCCAAAAATTCCAAGGAGTTTCTTTTTGCCAATTCAATTTATGTCCGGGGCAAACCCTCTTTCATCATTGATCCGTCGGCAACATTCACTTACCTGGAAAAACTGGCGGTCACCCATTCCGTGGATGTCGTTCTCAATACCCATTACCATGGCGACCATCGAAGCCTCAATTCTCTCTTTAAAAATGTCATTTTTGCCTCGCATGAAAAGGATGCCCCTGCCATCCGCGATTACCAAACCTATGACAAATGGTGCGACGACCATCCCGATTCCCCCTACGCCATCTGGCGCAAGCAGGTTTTTGAGGAATACCACATTACCGATTGCCCGGTATCGCAACTCTATAAAGGAAACGAACTGATCGAGACCGATACCACCCAGATTCAGTTGGTTCATATTCCGGGACACACCCCCGGTCACCTGGCTCTTTATTTTAAAAATATCAATTGTCTCTATCTTTCCGATATCGATCTGACCCCGTACGGCCCCTGGTATGCCAATGTGGTCAGTGATATTGATGAATTTATTTCATCAATCGACAAAGTCAAAAAAATCAAGGCTGATTATTATGTCACCTCGCACGGGGAAAGAATTTATACGCCTGAAAAGTTTCAGGAACGGATTGACAAGTTTGGCCAGTGCTTTCAGGAACGCGATCAAAAAATCCTTGATCTCCTCAAGACGGGCCCCAAAACAATCGATGAACTGGGAAGCGAGGGGATTGTGTATCGCAAAATGGCACTGGTCGATCCGCTTAAAGCCTACTTTCAGTATCAGATGATTGTGAAGCATCTGGAAAGACTGAAAAAACAGGGGATCATTGGACAAGACGAGGAACATTATCAAATCAAATGAAATTCGCCGGAAAAAAAGCATTGATTACCGGTTCCTCGCGCGGCATTGGAAAAGCGATCGCTTTGGAGTTGGCCCGGGAACCGGACAAACCATTTATGCGGAAGGGGGGATATCGGCTATGCTCCCCTTGGCTTCAACGTAAAATTTTTAACCCGTCTGATCAACTCTTCCATTTTGAGACGGTCTTTAACGCCGGGAGAACTTTCCACACCGCTCGCCACATCCACCGCGTAGGGTTTGACGCTACTCAAGGCCATTTCAATATTGCTAGATTTTAACCCACCGGAAAGAATGAGGCTGCCATATTTTTTGGCCTTTTTGGCCAGATCCCAGTTGGAAACAATCCCGGTCCCCCCAAACGCTTTTTCCACAAAAGAATCAATGAGTAACCATTCGCTTTTGTAAGGGGGAATCATCTCCAAATCTTTTTCATCCTGAAGCCTGAAAGCCTTCCACCAGGGGCGGCCAAACTGGTTGCAATAATCGGCCGTTTCATCCCCATGGAACTGAAGATAATCAAGCTCCAGTTCAATAGCCATATCGACAACCGTCTGAAAATCGGCATTGACAAAAATACCCACTTTCGCAACGGCCCCGGGAATTTCCCGAAAAATTTCTTTGGCCCTGGGAGGCTCAATATAACGGGGAGAATCGGGGTAAAAATTGAATCCCAAAAAATCGGCTCCCAGTTCAATCGCATCCATGGTATCTTCCAGATTGGTGAGACCGCAGATTTTAACCAGAACAGACATAATCAGTTTTACAACTTGACTCCCCATCTCACGATGCCTAGACTTCAAAACATCATGTCACTGCAAAAAGAAATCGAAACAAAATTGCAAAACCAATTGCACCCGTCGCACCTTCAGGTCATCAACGAAAGTGCCCTGCATAGCGTTCCCGAAGGGGCTGAAATGCATTTTAAGGTGATTGTGGTAAGCCAACAATTCGACGGGAAATCTCTCGTCAACCGCCATCGCATGATCAATGATCTCCTCAAGGAAGAGCTGAAAGGAGCGATTCATGCTTTGACCATGACCACTCTCACACCGGCTGAATGGGAGAAAAAAGGAGAAATAAAAAACTCTCCTCTTTGTCTGGGAGGATCCAAATTACCTGCTTTTTAATTCCTGATAGGCCCCCAAAATCATCTTTTCAGTCGTCTCCCAACTCACGCATTTGTCGGTAATGGAAACCCCGTATTTGAGTTGGGATAAATCAGCAGGAATCGGCTGGTTCCCCTCAAACAGGTGGCTTTCAATCATAAAACCAAAAATCGTTTTGTTGCCCGATTTGATTTGCTGAATGCAATCCTCCAAAACTTTCGGCTGGAGCCGATGATCCTTGTTGGAATTCGCGTGGGAACAATCGACCATGATTTTTTTGCGGAGTCCGTTTTTTGCCAACACTTCCTCGCAGGCCGCAATGCTTTTGGCGTCGTAATTGGGTTTGTTATCGCCGCCGCGAAGAACAATATGCGCATAGGGATTGCCGGTGGTCGAAAACTTGGCTATTTTTCCATCCCGGTTGATCCCCAAAAAATGATGCGGGGTCTTGACCGACTTCAAGGCATTCACCGCCGCCTGAATCGAACCGTCGGTTGGATTTTTAAAGCCGACCGGCATCGACAAACCGCTGGCCAGCTCCCGATGGGTCTGCGATTCGGTCGTCCGGGCTCCAATGGCCGACCAGCTGATCAGCTCGGCAATATATTGGGGAACAATCGGATCAAGCGCCTCGGTCGCCGCGGACAACCCCATTTCTGTAAACTGGATCAAGAGTTTTCGGGCGAGCTTCAACCCCTCCTCCAGATGAAACGAGTCATCCAGACAGGGATCGTTGATCAACCCCTTCCAGCCGGTGGTGGTCCGGGGCTTTTCAAAATAAACCCGCATGGCAATAAAAAAAAGATCGGATACTTTTCCAGAAAGTTCTTTAAGCCTGCCGGCATATTCCAGAGCCGCCTTGAAATCATGAATGGAACAGGGGCCGACAATAAACAGATAACGCCTCTCTTTTTCGTCCAAAATATCCTGGATCGCCTGCCTCCCTTTCAGCACATTCTGGAGGGAGGCTTCTGAAGCGGGCAAGAGAGCCTCCATCTCAGCCGGCGAAATGAGCGCCTCCGAGCCTTTAATATTAACGTTGATCAGTTTCTTTAATTGAATCATGTAATCATTATCTATCATGATTGCGGCAAAATTCAAGAAAAGCTTCGAAATGATTTGACTATTTATCCCACACAGATTAATTGGCTTTTTTTACACCCGTTTGTGGTATCATTTTTTAAGCGCTCATCATGACTCCTCCTGCTAGAAAACCTTATTGGACCAACATCATTTTTTTTACAGCCACCCCCTTGGCGGCTATTGCAGGACTGATATGGCTTTACGGGAGAGGAGGCCCCCATTGGGGGACCTGGATTTTAACCGTGGCCTGGCTTTATGCCGTCGGTCTTGGCATTACAGCTGGTTATCATCGCCTCTTTTCCCACCGAAGTTACGAGGCGGTGGGACCGGTCAAATTGGTTCTGATGTTGCTGGGGGGGGCTTCGTTTGAAGGATCGGCCATCGATTGGAGCAGTGATCATCGAACTCATCATCGTTATGTCGACACCGAGCTTGACCCCTACAATATTAAAGAAGGTTTTTGGCATGCCCATTTTGGATGGTTGATCAAGGAGCTTGTACCAGCCCGGAATCATGCCAATGTCAAAGATCTTCTGAATGATCCCCTGCTTCAGTTTCAACACCGAAATTATGTGGGATTAGCTGCTTTGGTTTGTTTTGGAGTTCCGACTCTCATCGCTTCACTGTGGGGAGATCCCTGGGGGGGATTGATTCTAACGGGGCTGGCTGGAATGGTTTTTAACCACCATGCTACTTTTTCCATTAATTCTTTTTGCCACTGGCTGGGGAGCCAACCTTATTCAATTCATCATACCGGTCGGGACAGCTGGTTGACAGCTCTCTTTACCTATGGCGAAGGGTACCATAATTATCATCACGAGTTCCCGGCCGACTATCGTAACGGCATCCGGGCCCACCATTTTGATCCAGGCAAGTGGCTCATTGCCTTTCTTTCCCGTTTTGGGTGGGCTTATAATCTCAAACGGGCCCGATCGGATGCCATATTAAAAGCGATATGGAAAACAGACGAAGAGAAAATATTGAGCCGGCTCTCCGCAACAAAATCTGACGGGTTAACAGTCCGCCTTCAACAGGCTGTCAGCAGCGCAAGGCTTCGGCTGGAAGAGGCCCATCAACATTTCCTGAAACTGAAAGAAGAATACCACCGCCTCAAAGATTCCGGAATGCAAAGCCTTCACCACCAGATTGAAAACCTGAAAGGGGAGTTGAAAATGGCCAGGGAAAATTTTGAAAAAGCTCTGACTGAATGGCAACATTTAATCGGACATTCTTCTCTCTCTCTTCAATTTTAGGACAATCCGTTCATTCATCCCTGTTTTGAGATTTATTTTCTTGGTCGCTGATTGTTTGTCTCTTCGAACAGTCAAGTAATAATCGCCTGCAGGATCATGACGACATGTATTTTCTTGATTCTTTCATCAACAGTCAGAAGAGGTGTGTGATGATAACGGGCCGCGCCGCAATCAGTTGATCGGCAGGATCTTTGGGAAAGTCGACTCCCAATTGTTTGCTATCCAGGACAATCTTTCCGTTTAAGGGAAGAATCACAACCATGTTGTCAGACTCAAGTTCTTCAAACCAACGATCAAGCGAAAATGTCCCCATGAATCCGGGCCATTCCCTTTAAAGAGCCGAGGCGCTGATTTTGATCCCTCCTCTTTTTCAAAAATTTTTCAGGGGTGGGGGGGGATGGGTGCCGGGATTTGAAGTCAAGCCGCCTTGGAAAAAGTAATCCGTGTACGTACTCCTAAACTACACAGAATTCTCAACAATAAATCAGTCGAGACTTCATGGGTATTTCTATTCATAATAGCAGTGATACGGGTTCTTGAGGTATGAGCCAATTTGGCTACCTGAGCATGGGTCAAACCATTTTTTTGGACAATATCAATAATTTTGTCGTTCAACTCGCTCCGGATTTCCATTTCAACCCCATCAGCAGGGTCAAGTCCCAGAGCTTTTGCAAGGTCTGTTGCGTTTTTTGAGACAATGGGTTTAAGTTTCTTCATAAAAGCTCCTTTAGCCTTTTTCTGCCAAGTGCGATTTCATGATCCGGGGTCTTTTGGGTTTTCTTTGCAAAAGCATGAAATATAAGAACCCCGCGCAAAGACTTTTTATAATAAAAAACCCTGTAGCTCCCTGTGGAATCCTTGACCCTCAGCTCCTCAACACCAAGGGCCACGCTTGGCATGGTCCTCGAAAGCGGTATGGAAAGGCTGCAGCCTTTCTGCAATTCCAGGATTGCCTTGCCAAATGTCTTTCGCACATCCACCGGAAAAGTTTTCAAAACTTCCCTGGCTTTTGGGTGAAAAACCGCCCCTTTCATCAAAGAAATGTCTCAAATTCGGGACATTTTGTCAAGGATACTTTTTGCGTCAATTCTTCTAAAAACTACCCGGTGTGGGGATTCGAATGTTTATTTGAGAGGTTTGGCCGCAACCCTTTTCAGGGAGCGGGTGACAGGATCAACCATAATGCCGACATTCTCCAATGCGGTAACTCCCATGATCGGTTCACAATCGGCCGGTCCAAAAATAATCTGAACAACCGTTTCTTCACCCATAAATTCCACCCGGGCGAATCCGTAAGGGTATTCAACAACAGTCCCGTTGGCCAACTCATAAACTGATTTGCCTTCCTTGCGAATACCCGCCTTTTTAAGCCAGCTTTCAGGCGCCAGGCAATCGATAGCGCCGGTATCCACAAGAAATTCCCCTTGAAGAGACTTTTTGGTCTTTGACAGGTTGGAAATTTTTGCTGTCACTCGAGTCAATCCCATCATTTCTTCCTCTTATTGAGAGAGCTTAGCAATAACTGACAAAAAGCGTAAAGAGAAACTTTTTGACTAAAAAAATATTGAAGATGGGATTTGGGATGAGGGGCATTAGGCCCGGGCGGATCGATTGTCCCTTTTCATTCCAAAATTTAGTTTTAAGGAACCACGCCAAAATTCAGGTAGACTCGACCGGTGTTATTGTAAGTATAGGCGCTAATCAGAAAATCGTCCAATCCATCATTATTGACACCTCCACTTGTACCACAGGAAACTCCCACATAATCCAGATCCGATTCTCCCAAAAAACTAGCCGCGCTGTTTGAAAGAGCTACTGTCGGCGAAAAAATGGAGGCTAAAATCAGATAGGCCTTGCCACGGTCAG
Organism: Nitrospira sp.; assembly: GCA_005240075.1. Lineage (GTDB taxonomy): Bacteria > UBA10199 > UBA10199 > UBA10199 > SBBF01 > SBBF01. The sequence goes on along the minus strand of SBBF01000007.1, from coordinate 13,969 downwards.
TATAAGTTTCATCGTATTTCCAAGCCCCTAAAAGCATGTCCGGAATTTCATCACCATCCAGGTCCCCCGCAGAACTGAGACAATAACCCAGCTCGTCATTGCTGTTGGCCCCAGAGATTGTTGCGTAGTCGCTAAGTGTGCCTGACAGGTTGCTATCTCCAAGAATAAAAGCAACAAGACCAGCGTTTGAAGCCGCAGTATCACTCTGATAACAGATACCTGTTCCTTAATCTATAGTGGACCCCATTGCTATGCAAATAATAATCCCTCGTCAATACGCAGTGCGTCAAAATTAAAAGTCCACATCACCCATGTCTATTTCCAGTCTAGGCCTTTTCTTTTTCTCCTCTGGGTGATCAATCAAATTGGAATTATTCAATTAACGTTAGGACACTACTGAGTCAAAAATATGACTCTTTAGCTGATTTGTAAGAAGTTTGCTCTTGCTTTTTATTGATAATCTGCTACCTGTAAAAACTCATTTTCTATCTTCGAAGATAGCAGTTTCCATGAGGGGGTCAATAATATATTAGGGCAGAGTGAGATCAAGGAGTCAAACAGATGGTGGCCCCAATTGCATGCAATAAAAAAATCTTTTTGGGGGTGTGTCTATTTACCTTTCTTTTTTTCCTAGAATTTTTCTTTTCCAGCCTTGTTCAAGCTAATCCTGGAGATCTCGATACTGACTTTGGGACAGATGGGGTTATGATCACCGATGTCAACAATGGAAACGATGATGGCATCGAGGTAATCGTTATCCAGGATGATGGCAAGATAGTGGTCGCCGGTTATTCTACAAATGGTTCCGATTCCGATTTCTCTTTGGCTCGTTATGATGAAAGTGGGGATCTTGACCCAGACTTTGGTGATAATGGCATTGTCATGGTGGATATGGGAAGTAGCATTTATGAAAAAATCACAGGCATGGGCATTCAATCCAATGGTAAAATCGTGGCCGCTGGGCATTCGAGTACTGATGTGGCCCTGGCCTGTTTTCAGACAAGTGGTAGTTTGGATACCACCTTTGGAACCAGCGGGAAGGTGACAACGGATTACAGTGATACCACCTCCCGGATTTATGCCATGAGTTTACAGTCCGATGGGAGGATTATCGTGGCTGGCACTTCTGATGGGGACTTTGTCTTATTGCGATACAAAACCAATGGAAGTCTAGATACAACTTTTGGGGATAATGGCATCATAACAACCGATTTCGATGGTAACACAGACACAGTTTACGCCTTGGCGGTCCAATCCGATGGAAAGATCGTTGCTGTCGGTTATACTCTTGACACCTCATCTTCTGTTGACTGCGGAGATGAACTCTGCGCGATGACCGTTCCAGGATCTGATGTTGCCCTCGCACGTTATAGTACAAATGGAGATCTTGATAGCAACTTTGGAAACAATGGAAAACTCACCACCGATGTTCAAGAAGAAGATTATGCCTATGCCCTTGCCATTCAATCTGATGGAAAGATTATTATTACTGGTAGTACCATACTGATACGTTACGAGGAAAATGGAACGCTGGACGTAGATTTTGGTGACAATGGAATAGTCGAAATGGATATTGAGTCCAATGCTATCGCTATCCAAGAAGATGATGCAATTTTGGTTGCCGGAAATAAGGACAATGGTTCTGATAATGATTTTGCCCTGGTACGGTATGAACCTGATGGCAGTTTGGATACCAGTTTTGGAGATGATGGAACCATCGTAACTAGTTTCGAGGGAGGAAATAACGATTCTATATTGGCTTTGAACATTCAAGATGACGGAAAAATTGTTGCTGCCGGTCAAACAGATAACGGTGATGATACTGATTTTGCTTTGGCACGCTATCTTTCTGATGACACAAGTGCAGATGATGATGGCGGTGGCTCTGCTGAAAATCCGGGCGAAAGTGATAGTACTGCTTCAGAAGAGAGTACGGGATGTTCTTTAGCAAAAAATGCAACTTTTTTGGCTTCTATGAATGGGCTTATCGTAATCCTTCTTTTCTGGGCCATAGTGGGTATTACAAAAAAAATAACGATAACAGAAAGAAAGGGGAATTAATAGTAGGCGTTGATTTAAACAATCAGGAAGGATCCTATGTTTCTTTCATCGATTACCTCAAAGGTATTAGGGTTTTTTTATGATTCCCAGTCTTCTCCTGCTGACGAATTAACGTCAGTTCGACCGGATGATATCCCTTCAGAAATTCTCACCCAGGCCCAGAAAGATTTTTATAAACAATTAACAGAAACCTCAAAGACGCCGTTGTCTATTGTTGCCATTAACGTGGCCAAACCTTTCCCTCCACAAGAAGCCGAATCATTAAAGTCATTAGGAGAAACGATTTTGGAAATTGGACTCAGCGTCCTTCTTTTTCCACTTACACTGGGAGGTTGTAATTCTTCTAAAGACACGGGCAGCGATTATGATGATGGATCTTCTGATGATGATTGGAATCAAAACGATGAAGGGATTCTCTACGATTACGAAGATGAGGGGAGTGATGATTTTGAAGTTCAGGGATCCAAGTGGGATCATGTTGATCTCAGTTGGTGTATTAGCGACATAACGGGCGATTTTGATGAAAATGATGTTGTTGATGCTGTTCAAAAGGCTGCTGATGAGTGGGCGAGTGTATCACCGCTAACCTTTACCTACCAGTCAAGCTGTTCCGGTGCTGACATTGAAATGCTGTTTGCAACAGATGATCACGGGGACGATGATCCTTTTGACGGGGCTGGAGGTGTTCTTGCCCATGCCTATTATCCTGAATATGGTGGTGATGTGCATTATGACGATGACGAAACATGGACTGATGATCTGCGTGATTCTTCCCAGCAACCCATCGATTTGCAAACTGTGGCCCTCCACGAGCTTGGGCATTCCCTTGGATTAAAACATTCAAGCATCCAGGATGCTATCATGTATACCTACTATGGTGGTAGCCACAGAGAATTACATGACGATGATATTCAAGGTATTCAAAATATCTATGGAGAAGGAGATGATGATGACCCTCCCGATGATCCACCTGAAGGGCCCGAAGAAACTGTCTATCTTGTAGATGTTGAAACCACTTTTGTGGGAGAAGAAGCGGATGATCGGGCAGGATATTCGGTAGCCACTGGCGGTGATATTAACAATGATGGTTATGGCGATTTTGTTATAGGAGCCCCCGGTGATTCTTACGGAATACCCTGTGGAAAGGCTTATGTTTATTATGGTAATGCACCAACAGCCACAAATAATCTTTCCAACGCGGATGTCTCTATCATTGATAGCACTGACTGTAATGCGGCTGGCAGGGATGTTGCTGGCGGTGGTGACGTGAATGGAGATGGACGTGATGATGTTTTAATCTTGGCTCCAAGTTATGACAACGGAAGTGAGTACAACAATGGTAAAGCTTATCTTTTCTTGGGAAGTCTAGGAACAGGAACACAGGACATTTCCACTGCCGATGCCACATTTATTGGAGAGGCCGCGCCTGATTGGCCCTATAGTTTAAGGGGAAATTTTGCGGGAGATCTTGATCGAAACGGGAGTGACGAATTGGTATTTGGTTCTGCAGAGATCGATTATGGAGATACGGATCCAGGAAAGGCATATATCGAAGGGAGCCCTATCTCTTCAGGTACACACTATTTATCCGGTGCTGATGTCGAGTTGTTAGGGCATTATACATTTGAAGGAGTTGGTGGTTCTATTTCTGGCGCTGGGGATGTGGATGGAGATAGCTATGAGGACATTCTTGTTGGCACTCCCGCTTTTGAGGGGGGGGCTTATCTCCTTTACAGCCCGATTTCGGATGGAGATTATGACATCAACGATATTGCGGATGTTGAAATCAATGGAGAGGGAGGTGACTCTGAGACCGGATATGTGCTGGCAGGCCCTGGTGATTTAAATGGAGATGGCTATGACGATATTTTGATTGGTGCCCCAGAACAAGATGATGGTGGCACAAATGCTGGCAAAGTCTATTTGATCTTTGGTCCTATTGATTCAGGGACACACTCGTTAGTTTCTTACACTGATCTCTCCTTGGCTACTTTTTATGGCAATGTCTCATCATTATACGTTGGTATTTCGGTAGCCACAGGTGATGTCAATGGGGATGGCAATTCTGATCTTGTTATAGGAGCCTCCAGCGATTTTTGGGGAGATTCCGATAGTACCGAGACTGTAGGCGGTGCCTATCTTTTTCATGGTCCCTTTACCGAAACAGATTATAGTGTGTCTTCGGCTAATGCTACTTTTGTCGGTGAAAATGAAGGTGACCACGCAGGACATTCTGTGGCTGGAGCTGGGGATGTGAATCGTGATGGATATGATGACTTCATCATTGGTGCTCCAGGAAACGATCAAAATGGTGATGATGCTGGAAAAATTTACCTGATTTACGGGGGGGAATAAAATAAGTGAAAACACTGCAGACCTTATTGTAAAATTTTAGTACACTACTCAACTGGCTTCGATGCGTCAATACGCAACGCGTCAATATTTTCCTAAAAACCACCTGGTGCGGGACTTTGAAAGCAAAAAATCAAGCGGCAAAACGATGCAAAATGTTAACTCTTTTGTTGTTTCCAAAAATCCCGGAAGGCTTTCAGCCTTGGAAGAGATTCCCGATCCTTGACGCGATTTGATTTTTCTTTGCTTCGAATAATATCATCCAAATGACATACGGGAAAACCGGATATCATCACCCGCCGAGACCAGGCCTTGTCAAAACTTTCAATCCCGTCCGGGGCAAAAACAAGATCCAGATCAAAGGGGCCGTTTCTCAGCTGAATAAAATCTTTTCCCCGGATGATTTCCTGCTTCATTTCTTCGGAAAGAGTGAAGCCAAGTGAAATTAATGCTTTCACAAGAGCCTCCCCGTTTTCCCTGCTTTTCTGGACAAAAACGTCGGCATCCTGCGTGGTATCAGGATAACCTAAAATAATGGCGCCCGATTTTCCCAGAAAAAGGTAACGGATATTGAACTTTTCAAAAACATCCCTGACTTTTTCCGCCTGCTTGAACTCAAAGGTTTTGGCCATAACCAAGCCATCCGGGCAGATGATCTTCGCACCACTGCCGATAATCCTTGAGGGTCTCAAACGAACGATAAGGGGCATCATCGTAAACCGGTTTGTAAGTATAGATAAAACAGTAATCCCACCTTGTGGAGAGAGGACGGGCCAGAGAGGCCTTAAAATCATCCGTCCATTCCTTCATTTGCTCTTGAGAAATTTCCCGCATCATTAGAAATGATGATAAAGTATCAGATCGATCCCGTCAACAAGAGGAACTTTGGTGTTAATTTGGATACAATCCAGCCAAATTTCTTTTTCAAAAATTTTTTCGGTGTCAGGCCTGTTGGGAACGTATCAAAAAGGATGTCTGTGTTGATTTCTTGGTCAGGCGGCCAGTTTGTGTGGTTTTAACTGAACAGCAAGATCACAACCCAATACCTGGGCTATTTTGGCCAGCATCTTGACAGATAAATTTTGATTGCCGTTTTCAATGCGGGAGACCACCGATTGGGTGGTGTTGAGTTTTTGGGCCAATTCCACCTGAGACAAACCAACCTTGTTTCTTGCTGTTACTACCGCAATGGCCACATCCATAAGAGGACCTATTTCTTCATAGACTTTGACAAAAGCCCTGTTCTCAAACTTTTTCTTAAAAAAATGACGTACCGATCTGGTAGGGGGATTCTTTTTCATACAACAACTCCCACTTGTTTCAAATAACCCACGGCTTTTTCTAATTCACGTTTGGGGGTTTCCTGTGATTTTTTAATAAACCCGGAAACCAGGATAATCGTGCCGCTTATCGAGTAAACATAAAAAATCCGAACTGCCCCTCTTTGCGAATTGACGCGCATTTCCCACAATCCCTTATACCCCTCCAGTTTCCTTGCATGGGGAAAAATCAGCCTCCCGTCAATTTCCAGACGTTCGATCAACTTGTAAATCTTGGCAACTGTTTTATTGTCGAGTTCTGTCAGAAAATCCTCCGCCGGTCTTTTACCGCCAGGCAAGACAAGAAAAACAACTTCCATAAAAGATGATATAGCATATTAGCTATAGTTGTCTATAAAATAAATCGGCTCCAATTTGCAATCTAGCCAAACCTTTTTTTTAAAAGAGTTTTCAGGGGTGGGGGGGAGAGTTGCTTGCACTCTCCAAAACAACTCGGCGCTGGGATTAAAGGTCGGAGAGGCAAAAAATCATCTCCGACTTCTTAAATGATAATCCACAAGATATTGTCTTCGACTTTCCGTAAATGCAGTAGCCAAGATCCTTTCCAAATTATAAGTAAGCTCTGTATTCATCCGCATAATGTGGTCGAAATAGGCCAAAATAGGTTCTTTCATGCTTTTTACAGGTTCGTTTTGAGCATCCAGAAAGGTTGCCACTTGGGACCGCCGATCCGTCAAATTATAGTTTTCGAATAACCGTACAAAATCATTCCACGTAGCCTCCGGCATCAATTCCCAGTGAATTACGGGAAGCAAAGGGCCATCTGGAGCAGTAGTGACTACATCCCCAATTCTGATTCTGGAAGGGGGAGGTTCTTCCTCTTCTTCAAATTCATCCTCTCCTTCATCTTCCGCATCATCTGCAATTCTAGTCAAATGTCTGAATCGAGAAGAAGAACGCTTACCGGAATCCGCTTCTGGATCTGGATCCGGATCTGGTTCACTTGCTCGAGCAGGTGGATCAGGCTCGGCGGGCGAACGGGATGACGATGGTGACGATGATGAGGTTCCCCCAAAATTGACCCTCAAGGCTCCTTCCATCATTGGACCACCATAGCTTGCACCTCTTGCTTCAGAAAAAAACAGCCCCTGATACCCCCCCCTAAAAATGAAGGCAACCGGTCCAAGCTCCAATCCGGCAAGTCCATAAGCTTTATATCCATAACCAAGATCGTCCTCAAGAGCGACATCCGTCTGAGCATCAAGTGGAATTCCTCCTATAGATTCCCAGTTAGTACATGTTCCCTGCATTTTTTCAGTACAAAAACCCTTTGAATCAATCGGATCGGTGCTGAAAAGACCCAATGTGCCCCTTGCTCCTAAACCAAGTATAAAATGTACCTTTTTTGGCGGCAGGGCAAAAGAAGGCTCCAGCCCTATTGAGATTCTTTTCTCCTCCAAACGCCCAAAATCCTGCAGGGACACATCTTTTTCAGTTACGAATAGCCAAAACCAAGATCCGTATTGAATCTGAAAAAGCGGTCCGGCTTTGAACTTAAACCAATTCGAAAATCAAAAGAGAGCGGTAGATCCTCAACATATTTGGAATTGAAAGGAAGTGAAGTGCGCCCGGCTGAAGAAATCTGATCAAAAAAAACCCATGCAGGTTCAAGGTAAAAAGATAGTCGCCCCTTTTCGTCAGAATGAGGAATGGAATCTGTACCCATTGTTGAGTCCAACAATTATTCGGTACTATTGCCAAAAATGATATAAGCCCGTCCAGTATCGGTGCTGTCGTATTGATAAGCACCAATAATAAAATCACTGACGCCATCCCCATTCAGATCGCCTGTTGTGGAAACATCACTCCCCGCATAATCACGCGAATTCTCACCCAAAAATGTTGCATCCGCATCAACAAGATTGGTTGTTGCTGTCAGACTGGCTCCCAAGACAAGGTAGATTTTCCCTGCATAGGTACCATTGTCATCATTTTTATAAGCACTCACAAGAATATCCGCCAAACCATCCCCTTCAACATCGCCCGCTGAAGCTACCCCATAACCGGCATAATCACCCGCATTCTCACCTGTCAGAGAGGCATAAGCGGAAAGAGAGGCAGCCAGAGAATCATCGCCCAGCACAACATAGACGGCACCCGCACCGGTGCCTGCCACATTGCTGTTGTAGGCTCCCACAAGCATTTCATCATTTCCATCGCCATTCATGTCGCCGGCATACTCGAGCCTGATTCCCGCTTGTTCATTGGTAGTTGTTCCTAAAAAATAGGCATCCATTTCCGAATTAACATTGATGCTCCCTGAAAATTCAGAAGCCGATCCGAGAATCACATAAACTTTTCCCGAAGTGGTGTAAGCGCCACTGGCGCCATAAGCACCCAACAAAATATCGCTGTAACCATCTCCGTTCAGGTCACCATTGATGGCCAACGCGTTGCCAAGATAATATGAAGATCCTCCTCCTGGAAAAGAAGCGTCAGCGCGGCTTCCTATATCATAAGACCCGCTTAATTTGGATTCTCCATTGCAGGAAGTCCCCTGTCCATAAACAAGGTAAGCATTCCCGGATGAACTATACGCTCCGTTATCATACCCTTTGGCTCCCAGCAGAAGATCATCACAGCCATCTCCATTGACATCCCCTTCCCCCGACAGGGCATATCCAAGATAGTCAGAGGAATTTTCACCTGTAAACTCAACGCTGGCCCTACTTAAATCAATAGAGCCATCAGTGTCAGAAACAATCCGTGAACCATAAACAAGATAAACCTTGCCCGCGTTGGTTCCCCCTTCATCATTTTGATAGGCTCCAATCAGGATATCATCATAACCATCTCCATCGACATCCCCTGCCGAAGCCGCCGCCCATCCGGCATAATCCCCCGCTGTCTCACCAATCAAGACCATGTCCGCATCACTGTCAGTGACTGATCCGGAAAGATTGTCAGATCCGTAGAAAAGATAGACAGAACCCGATGCACTTCCACCATCATCAGCATAGGGAGCGCTAATCAGAAAATCAGAATAACCATCACCATTCACATCACCGGCGCTTGAAACAGAAGTCCCCAGCCAGTCCGATGAGGCCCCTCCCGTAATGATAAAACCAGCTTCACCAAGATCCATCCCCAGATCCCCTGTCCCATCACAATCGGTATCGATAAGGTCAAAAATCTCATCTGCATCGGGATTGACAGTAGCATCTGTATCATCACAATCCCCGCCATTTTCAGAGTAACCATCCCCATCGTCGTCATAGGCGTTGGTCCCTTCATCAATCGCTCCATCACAATCGTTATCAACGCCATCTTCCACTTCTACAGCTCCGGGATAGACATTTTCATCGTCATCGTCGCAATCCCCGCCTGTTTCCGTGTAAGCGTCGCCGTCATCGTTATTGGAAGTTCCTTCATCCACCACACCGTCACAATCATCATCTACGTCATCGGCATCTTCAGTCGCGCTTGGATAAACGGTGGCAGAAGCATCGTTACAATCACCTGAATCTTCGGTATAGCCATCGCCGTCATCATCGTAAGAATTGGTGCCTTCGTCCGCAGTTCCATCGCAGTCGTTATCAATGCCGTCTTCCACTTCAGTAGCGCCGGGGTTCAGTGTACTGTCAGTATCATCGCAATCGCCATCGGCTTCACTGTATCCATCTCCGTCCCGGTCATCATCACATACATCACCAATCTCATCACCATCCTGGTCTGCCTGATCCGCGTTAGAGTCGGTCGGGCAGTTGTCTGTCATGTCAGGAATGCCGTCCGCATCGGTATCTTCCTCCGCAGAATCACAATCGTCCCCAATACCGTCCCCATCCGAATCAGCCTGATCGGGATTGGCGACTGAAGGACAGTTGTCATCCAAGTCGGCGATTCCATCCCCATCCGAGTCGTCTTCATCACAGGCATCTCCAGCTCCATCCCCATCGGCATCTTCCTGATCGGCGTTGGCTACATCGGGGCAATTATCGTCATCATCTTCAATACCGTCGCCATCGGTATCTTCATCCCCATTGTCGTCATCATCACAGGCATTTCCAATTCCATCTCCGTCGTCATCCGACTGGCTCGCGTTCGTCACGGACGGACAATTGTCAGAAATATCGGGAAGACCATCTCCATCGGCATCTGTGTCAGGAGTGATTTCCGGATCGGTTTCTTCAGTAACCGTAATCCGATCGGCCCCTCCGCAACTGATTCCCCCCAGGTAGAGAGAAGCGGTCAACATGAAGGCATAAAGTATAAAAAGAGGATGACGGATCATTGAACACCTCCTGTAAAAAAAAATGTTTCAGGATGGTTACTCATGTTCGTTCCAGGAAAGACGTCTTTTATACCAGTCTGTCGCCAAGGCCTCGACTTCGGCCATGTCGGTACATTCTCCTGATTCTTCCGTACCGCCATATTCACCACCATAAGCTCCAATAGTTGAACGATCTGTCGTTCCACAATCTGTCAAAGGAGCGGAAGTGTCTCCCACATGAACCAGCGGACTATCGGCAGAGGGGCGAAAAGCAGTGGCCCAAAATTCCGGATCTTCATAGGAGTCATAGATATAACCATCCGGATTTTCCCAGACCGGTTCATCTGTAAAAATATAATCGGACCCTTCAGGAATGGCGGCAGGACCATTGTTGTAAAAATTTGAAAAATCAACGACCACATTGCTTTCGGGGTCCTCATCCCCGACAATTATTTCATTTTCAGTCGGGCAGTTGCTCACCGCCAGGTTATGAAGAGTAATGACACCATTGACTCCCCCTCCGGTATCGGCCGTAATAATCTGTTGCAACAAGGGAGAAACCCACTCGTAGTTTCCGGTATATTCATTGTAGGCCTGTTGCCATTCTCCCTTGTTATAATTGTAATTGATGTCAAGGTTGTGAACCCACATCAGTCCTTCGTCATAAGTCGTCAGATTCATGATACTTGCATTGGCCTGATTATTTGCCATGATCATGCTGGCAATTTCGCTGGTATATTCATCCTGGGATCCGTGGCCAATCCCGGTTGTAGTACTCATGAGAGCCCCATCAACATCATTATTGATGATCTGGCTACCAACCCATTTGAAAAAAGCGGTGTCATCAACCCTGACCAAATCGCCGGTGCCATCATCAGACAAATCACTGTCTGTCCGGTTAAAGGCCAAAACGGCCCCCTTGACCGAAACATCCGAGGCGTCATGAGCATAAAAAACATGATCCGTCGAATAGGGGTAGCTGTCGTGAATAGAAATATTTTCAAGAAAAGAGGAGCTGTTTGTTCCCAGATCAATGGCCCTCCCTCTTTGAATTTCAAAATGGGTGTCTCTGACCCAAACACGGGCATCTTCAACCTGCAACCCTGCATCTCCATTGTCATGAAATATCATTCCATCAAGAGCAAGATTGTATCCGGCAGGCACTGATTCACCATCAATATCGACCGTTTCAATTAAATCCTTTCCCCCATTTAGATAAACTCCGACTCCCCAGCCGTCGTCACTGATCGTAAAATTTCTCATTGTTATGTTATTGCTCTCAGCCAACAAAAAAGTTTGCAACCCTTTTTCCGGGGCTGTAACCGTAATTTCAGTCGGATCGACTTCCTCTTCTCCCCTGATCGTCAAACCAGCCCTTCCGCTTAGATCAACTTCATCAAGGTATCTCCCCTGTTTGATGGTGATCGTGCTTCCGGCACCGGTATCTGATTCATCACGCGTAATTTTCAAGGCATCTGATACGCTGGAACATTCATCGGGTTGTACGGGATTTTCCATCACAAAAACTTCTTCCCATTTTCCATCTCCTGATACCGTATTTTCCGAACAGGGAGTTGGTTCGGCGGCACACCCCGCCAACGAACCCAATATTTTAACCGGAAAGGCCAGAACTTCCAGAGTGGTGAGGATTGCATCCCCTCCTTTTCCAGCAATAAACTTGTCAAAGCCTGTTTGATAATGGACTTCTGCCTCTTCAGGAACAGCCGTAGGGGTTGAGGCAGTTGATGCCTCATCTCCCAGTCCAACAGTGGATAACGCCTTGTGATAAAAATCAGCAATGGTACTCATCATAAAATCCTCCCCATAATAAATTCCCTTTCTTAAAACTTCCCTTCGCAGAACAGTTATCGGCAAAAATCAGGAAAGGTTGCTAGAAAAAAATAGGGAGAGCGGTTTTTTGGAAGAGTTGATTAAAACTATATAATAATATCAAATATTTAGATATGACCTGTCCGATTAATTTTTTTTACACCAAGCCTAATTCCCTGGTCCATCTTTCAAAAGGGATGACCCGGATGGGAAGGGATGGATGTTCGAAATCTTTATCTCCCATATGGACCTGATAAAAACAAGGAACACTCAACCGCTCAGCAAAATAAGCGAGTGAGGGAGATGGAGAACCGGGATCTTTTTTGCATTCAACAGCCCAGAGCGGCTTCAACTCTTTTGTCACAACGAAATCGACCTCCCGCTTGTCGGTATCGCGCAGGTAACGCAAGTCCATGGCATACCCTTCCGTGTCCTCAAGAAAATGACAGTATTTGAGGAGATGGCAGGCTGTCATATTTTCAAAACGGGCTCCCGGATCAGGAATGGAAGACCAATCCCAAAAATAAAGCTTTTGTTCTTTCTTGACCGCTCTGATTTTGCTGGAACCGTAACTGGGGATGCGAAAAACAATGTAGAGCCTCTCTAAGATTTCAATCCATTTCCGGACGGTCTGGTGGGCCACTTGAAGATCCTCGCGGAGCGAATTGATCGAAAGGGGGGAACCGACCAGGGCCGGCAGTCTTTCAACAAGCCGGCCAATCAGCGTCACCTCCTCAACCCTTTCCAGGTCGCGAAGATCATCCCTTAAAATTTGGGACATCCGTTCCCTTTGCCATCGACGGAGTTTGCGTTCCGACTGCCCCAAAAAAGGTTCGGGAAACCCGCCGAAATTGAAAAGGGCTTCCACAGAGGATGATTTTGCATGGGAATCAATTTCGGGAAGGGTGAAGGGATGGAGTCTGTAGGAATGGTAGCGCCCTGTCAGGGCATCCCCCCCTCTCTTGTAGTAATCAAGCCGGGCACTGCCGGTAACCAGATAAGAACGCCGCGATCTAGTCTTGTCGTAGAGCCCTTTCAACCAATTGCGCCATCTTTTATACTTGTGGATTTCGTCCAGAACGATCAACTTTTCATCGGGAGGGAATTCAAAATGGAGGAGTTTGTTCCGGTCTTCGTCATAATCCCAGTTGAAATAGGAGGGATAACTTTCGTCTCCCCCCAGATAAGAAAGAGCGAGGGTCGTCTTTCCCACCTGCCGAGGACCCGAGAGGAAAACCATCTTTTCCTTCAGGTCTTCCCTGATAAAACGTTTGAGATAGCGGTTACCATTTTGCATAGGTGTTAAAAACACTCATGAGTATTTTTAACAGGTATTAAAAAAAATAACAACTATCTTTTAAGACTTTCAAACGAACTATTTTAATCAGACGACTCGGTGCGCCATCCGCCGAATTTCTCTTCAACCGTCTCTACGGCATCAGCGGCCAGTTCCTTGACTTCATCAGACAAATCGCCCGCTGTTTCACCAATCTCGCTGACCAGCGGTTCGATGGCTCTTTCCTGCACCCGGCTGGCTGTTTGGCCAATATCCTGAACGGTTTCCTGGACCTTGTGACTGATTTCACTTAAACCCGTTTTGATTTCAGCCTTGGCAACCGAGATTTTCTTCTTAAAGCTGGTCTGGTGGCTTTTAAGTTTCTTTTTAACTTTTTGTACCCGTGCCTTAAGTGATACTTTACCTCTGGTTTTTTTGCTCTTGGATTTCTTAGCGATTTTCTTTTTGGCTTTCGCCACCTTCTTTTTCACTCCCTTTTTGGTTTTTGATTTTTTCTTTTTTGCCATATTTTTACCCTCCCTAGATTAGAGCCTGTCGGGAAACTGCTTTCTACTGCAAAAATGACCTTTGGCCTGCGACTTCGTCAGATTTCACAAAAAGTCCTCAACGTAGCACGGTGGCTACGTTTGCGGGCTTTTTGCTCATCTTCCTTGTTTCGGCTCAAAGCTCATTTTTTCGTTATGAAACCAGTTTCCCGACAGGCTCTAGGTTAATGTTTGAGCGGAGGGTATTCTTGCTCAAAGCCTTGTCTTTAGGCAACTAGAAAATTAGGGGGGTGGGAATGCCTCAGTTTCACCTTGCCAAGAGAATTAACCCCCGAAGGGGGTTCAAGGAATGTAGCCGTGGGTGTCAACCCACGGAACAGGCACAAGCCGTTGT
>SBBF01000069.1 GCA_005240075.1 Nitrospira sp. | reverse complement strand
ACGGCTTGTGCCTGTTCCGTGGGTTGACACCCACGGCTACATTCCTTGAACCCCCTTCGGGGGTTAATTCTCTTGGCAAGGTGAAACTGAGGCATTACAGGACGATGCAATATTATTCTCGACTTCACCCAAAAACAGTATATACTATTTTACGGGAAATCGATTTTGTCGTCCTTCAAAACAAAAAACCGCTCTTTGCCGTCGAGTGTAAAACAGGTGAAAAAGATGTTTCCCCTTCAATCCAATACGCCAGCGAGCGAACAGGCATCCCTCAATATTTTCAGGTTCATCTAGGACAAAAGGATGCGGAAGTAGTCCGGTATAAAACCCGCATTCTTCCCTTCACCACTTTCTGCCGCCACCTGAGGGTATAAATTTCGGTTTTCGTCCATCAAAACGCTCAATCCACATATGGCGAAGGATGGCGATCACGTTCACCTTGACTCGTACTACATAATTAGTATACTGTACTACGTAGGCAATAGGGAGGAAACAACATGAGCACCCTCAGTATCCGTAAAATGCCAAAGGAAATTGAAAAAGCGCTCATCCACGACGCTAAAAAGAAGGGGAAAACCAAGACTGATATTGTTATTGAGGCCCTTCAGGAAAAATACCATTTGGAGCCTTTGTCAGTCAAATGCCGGTCGATTCGGGAATTTTTTGGGAAGATGACTTCAAAAGAGTATCAGGAATTTCTTGATGTCACCCAGCCCCTTCGCGAAGTCGATCAGGAAATGTGGAAATGAAGGCCGTTCTGGATACCAATGTCTATTGTTTGTGCGATGCAGGAAATGAATCGGCCTTGTCGGTTCTCGAAGAGGCTTCCTCTTTTTTTCTTCCCGCCATTGTTTATGGAGAGCTGTATTATGGTTTTAAGCACGGTCAACGCTTTGAAAAAAATCTGAGGCATCTTGAAAAGTTCCTCTCGCAATTCCGCGTCGAAGTCATCAATGTGACTGCCGATGTTGCCAGGAAATTCGGCGATATTTATGCTGCTTTAAGAAAAAGAGGAAAGCCCATTCCTGCAAACGATATTTGGATTGCCGCCTGTTGCATGGAAGTAGGAGGCACGCTCCTTACTGTTGATGACCATTTTAGAGAGGTGGCCCAAATCCAGACCAGATTTATCCAAACATCTTGAACAGCCTAATACGATCTCAACATTGCCAGATCCGACCTGTTCGGATTTCGAATCATATGTGCCATTTTTGAGGCCGTGATATAACAACTCCAGTTGCACCCCTCGCGATCGGCAAATTCCTGGACCTTTTCCACCTCCCCATCATTGTCATGCTGGATGACATATTTGAGAATGATCCTCATCCGGGTATGGTCTTTGAAATATTTCAACGTCTCTTTCACCTTGGGAAGGGTTTCTTCAATGCCGGTAATTTTAGCCATCTTCGCTTCATCCAGGGCATGGAGAGAGACAATCGCCACGTCAATAAGGCATCCGGGTTCCTTCTTCCCACAAATTGCACATCGGGCATTTCTGGTTGCAGGCATTGGTGACATTCAACTGCGACAGCAACACACCGCCGGTTACAATACTTCTGCCTGCCCGGCGAATCATCGCCTTCCGGTGGGCGAGTCGTACGTTTCTTGCTGTTGCAACATTGAGTTCCATAGGGGTGCCCTCCTTTAGTTAATCGTGATTGATAAACCATTGGAGTAAGTACCCTTTTTTTATTCTTAGAAAGCATTTTTAATTTTCCCCTCCCCCTCACCCCCTCCCACAAGGGGAGGGGGGATTAAAATTTACACACAGATCGTTATATCACCCCAATTTTAGTGATCTTGACAATTGTAGCTACAAGTAGCTACAATGGATTCAGTTATGGAATTACTTAAAACCGTCGGAATTCGGGAGCTCAAAAATAATCTTTCGGCTTATTTGCGGGAGGTCAAACGGGGGACTCGTTTGCTGGTCACCGATCGGAACGAGGTTGTTGCGGAACTCCGTGAACCGCTGACGAAAGAACTTCCTGTCGAATCAAACCCTCTTTTGGCCCAATGGATTCGGGAGGGGAAGATCATTCCGCCGGTGTTGCCCAAAACTCCTTTAAAATTTCCCCTGACAGGTCTCAAATTCCCCGAAGGGACAGCTCTCAAAATTCTCGATGAGGATCGAAAGGACAAATTTGAGTGACAGTCTATCTGGAAACATCTGCACTGCTTGCTGTTCTCTTCAATGAACCATCCGCGCCTGCCGTTGTCGATGCGCTTAACAAAACAGACAACGTTATTACATCCGTTTTAACCTTCATTGAGGCAAAAAGGGCTTCCAGCCGTTATCCACAAAAATTAATGGTCTCGGGCCTCCTTGAAAATTTGAGCATCAGATGGAATCGGATTCCAATTGATGAAACGATTCAAAAAATCGCAGGGGATCCTTTTCCGGTCGAACCTCTTCGCACGCTGGATGCCATTCACCTGGCCTCGGCTCTTGAGATGATAAAGATCTTTCCTGATCTGACCGTTCTCTCTCTGGACAAGCGAATTTTGGATAATCTTGAACCGCTGGGACTGATAAAAGCTGAAATGGCTCATCGTTAAAACAGCATTATTTTTCTCGACTTTTCAAGGGTTAATTCTGGACTACGCCCGTCAACTAGAGAGTTTTGCAGTTGAGCTGAGCTGCTGATTGCAGACGGTTTTTGTTTTTTCCAGCATCGACTGTTCAAACTCATCTGGTGGCAAGTATCCCAAGGCAGAATGAAACCTTGTCTTGTTGTAAACCTCCCCCCCAAGGGAAGGAAGGATTAAAATTTACACACAGATCGTTATATCAGCCCAGAACTTAATGTGTATCTGTTGATTAAATCTTTTAAAAGAAGTATGGTCTCATTTAATGGAATTTAAACGAACCTTATCTCTTAAAAAGCTACTCTCCCAAAAGTCCCAGGCCAGGAAGTAGACTGTGTCATCGGAAAAGAGGTGGCGATTGAAATCAAGGCAACTCAAAAAGTCACGCCAAGATTTCTGAAAGGGCTGGAGGCTTTGTCGGAAGAGAAAATCATCAAAAAATACTACCTCGTTTCGCAAGACCCGTTGCCTCAGCTCAAAGAGAATGTTAACTGCCTGCCATGGCAGAATTTCCTGCAAAAACTCTGGGGGGGAGAGATTGTCTGAAAAAATGATGGAAGACACCTTAAAACATCTCGTCGGGTCCACAACCAGACTCCCCTCGTCCCCTTTTACAATCGCTAAACTGGCCGGGCAGGCAAGTTACCGGGAATATTTTCGTCTCACCTTCGAAAATGGCACAACCGCTATTCTCATGAAAATGCCGGCAAGAGCGTCCTCCGTTTCAGAGGAGATTACAAAATCGGATAAACCGATTAGTGAACTCCCCTTTATCAATGTCCAGCGTTACCTGAAAGAGTCAGGGCTTCCTGTGCCGGAAGTTTTTGGTTATTCGGCCGGTGAGGGGTTGTTGCTTCTGGAAGATCTGGGGGATCGCTCCCTGGAAAGTCTTGTCCAGAAGGCCAATGGAGAGCAGACCCTTTTTTTCTACAAAAAAGCCGTTCAACTATTGGCTGACCTTCAGAAAAAAACACAAAACAACAAAACAAATCATTGTGTGGCTTTCAGCAGACGTTTTGATGAAACCTTGCTCAACTGGGAATTCGATCATTTTCTGGAATATGGCCTCGAAGACCGGCTGAACATTAAACTCCCTCCGGAAGACAAATCCCTGTTTGAAAAAATCACACGACAGATGACTCAAAAGATTGTCGAAATGCCGCAGGGATTTGCGCATCGGGATTTTCAAAGCCGGAATCTTCATCTGGCGAAATATCAATTCTGGATGATCGACTTTCAGGACGCGCTGATAGGCCCCCTGGTTTATGATCTAACCGCCCTCCTGCGGGATTCTTATGTGGTTTTAAGCCGGAAGAATATTCAAATCCTTCTGGAAGAATACACAAAAGAAGTTGGCCCCCTTCATCCTTATTATGAAAATCTGGAAAAATTAAAAAAAGATTTTGACTTGATAACCATCCAGCGCAAACTGAAAGATGCCGGACGGTTTCAGTATATCCATACGGTTAAAAAGAACTCCGATTTTCTAAAAAGCGTCGCCCCATCGTTGAAATATGTAAGGGAGGCGTTGGAGAGACATGAGGAATATGCAGAACTGTTGCAGTTGATTGCAAAATATCTCCATGAATTCAAAATTTAAAATTAAAAATGCAAAATTATAACTAAAAATTTTAAATTATGACCTTGAATTTTTCATTTTAAATTTTGAATTATTTATGAAAGCTATGCTTCTTGCCGCCGGCCTGGGAACCCGGCTTCGCCCCCATACTCATACGATCCCCAAACCGCTTATTCCGGTTAATGGAATCCCCTTGATTCTCTATAACCTGGCCCTGCTTAAAAAACATGGCATTCGCGAGGTGGTGATTAATTTGCATCATTTGGGAAAACAAATCAGCCATCTTCTGGGGAACGGCAAAAAACTGGGCTTTAAAATCCATTACTCTTTTGAACCGCAAATCTTGGGAACGGCCGGAGGGATTCTTCATGCCAGCCGTTTTTTAAAGAACGGCCCCTTTATTGTCTTAAACGGGGATATTATTATTGACGTGAATCTAAAAAAACTGATGAAACAACATCAAAAGAAAAAACCTTATGCCACCCTGGTGGTCATTCCGAGTCGGTCCTCTAACCGTTTTTCCCCCCTTTATGTCGACCGCCAGTTAAACCTCGGCTCTATTCTCACAAAACCGATTGCCAAAAAAAAATGGATCAAAACCTTTTTTGCCGGCCTGCATCTGTTGGATCATCGTTTTTTTCAACACCCCAAAAGAAAAGAAAAAAGTTGTATTGTGAGGGATTACTACATTCCTTGCCTAAAGAATGGAAACCCCCTTGCAGTCAGCCTCTATCATGGATATTGGAATGACATGGGAACGATCAAACGTCTTGAAGCCACATCCCGACATTTTAAAAGGGGAAAAGGAAGGTTGTCCTACCAAAATCATCTGGATCAATTGGCAAAAACTCTGTCAAATCAAAAAAACTTTGTGAAGTGGAAAGACGTTGCAATACAATCGGGCTTACTATAGTTTTTTTACGCCCCCGATAGAAGAATCTGGCTCGGCCAGTTCTGAGTTTGGAAACTCCCTTCATGGGCTCCGCCAAAGGCGGAGACCGGAAGGTATATAAACAATAAGGAGTAAGACATGAATATATTAAGTTTGTTGGCCCAAGCAACCCCTCCCCCTGTGATCGAGGCGGAAACAACTATCGCTGACCAAAGTTTTTGGAGCCTGGTGTGGGACGCCGATCCGGTTGTCAAATTTACCCTTCTGGTTTTGATGTTTCTGTCGGTGGTTTGCTGGGCAATCATTTTTTACAAATATAAACAGATCAAACAAGCCCAACACCATTCTCAGAGTTTTTGGAATTTTTTTGCCCAGTCCAAGTCAATCCAGGATGTGCTGAATCTGGCCAATCGAACGGGCCCCTTGTACGAAATTTTCAGCGTGGGCATGCAGATGGTAGGCCAACTTAAATCCAAAGGAAATACAGGAAATGGAAAACGGGATTATCTGATCCAAAAACTGGCTCAGGCCCGCGAAGAGGAGATTTATAAACTGGAACAATACACTCCCTTCCTCGCCACGACCGCTTCCGCTGCCCCTTTTATCGGCCTGTTTGGAACGGTCTGGGGAATCTTGACCGCCTTCTGGACAATCGGCAAGGAGGGCTCCACGTCGCTTGCGACCGTCGGCCCCTACATTTCTGAAGCGCTGATTGCCACGGCAATCGGCTTGGCGGCCGCCATCCCCGCCGTGATTGCCTACAACCACTTTGTCCATCGAACCAAAGTGCTAGTTAAAATGATGGACCTTTTCTCCGATGACCTGATCCTTAAAATTGAAGAGGAGGCCGCTGTATGAGACTCCCCCATCATGGCGCCGGACAAACCGTTCTGGCCGAAATCAACATCACCCCGATGGTGGATGTCATGCTGGTTCTTCTCATCATCTTCATGGTAACCGCTCCCATGTTGCAACAGGGGGTTGATGTCGATCTTCCTGAAGTGAATGCTTCTTCGGTCGCCTCAACCGATGAAGATCTTGTCCTATCCATCCACAAGGATGGCCAGCTTTATCTGGGAAAAGACGCCAAAACCAGTTTTTCCATCATTTCAATTGAAGACAAACTCAACGCCATTTTCGCCAACAAACAAAAAAAGGAGCTCTACCTCCGGGCCGACAAGGATGTTCCTTACGGATTCGTCGTCAAGGTGATGGCCCTGTGCCAGAAAGCAGGAGTGGAGCGGGTGGGAATGATCACTGTCCCTGAGGATAAAGAACAAAAATGATGCCTTTGGGAAAGAATCATGACGGAGACGTTTCAAAAATTTTTAGGATACTCTGTCGGGTTGCACGTCGTCTTTCTTCTGCTCATTCTCTATTCTCCCTCTCTCTTTGATCTTCTCCCCCACAAAAAAACAAAAATCACCTGGGTGAGATTGACCAAGGGAACAGGTGAACAACCGAGCGATTACTCTTTTAAGAAGGCCAAGGGAATGCCGGAATCGACCCTCCGTGAACAAAAACAGGCGCTGAAAGAAAAGGCCAAGGACAAAAAAGGAAAAGACAAAAAATCGTTGGAATCCCCCGTCAAGAAAAAACCGCCGGTGGAAGAATATTCCCAGAAAAGAGTGACCCCCGAAGGGGGGGTTCAGTTCAAATCGAAGCCGGGAACGGAGGAAAGAAAAATGGAGGAAGCGCTGGCCCGCGTGGAACAACAACTGGAAAAAAGAAAGGTGGAAATTGAAGCGGCGCAAATTGAGAAAGAAGGAACGGGGCAATCACCGTACGGTTCTCTGGATATAACAAAGGGGGAAACCAATCCGGTTCTGGTCGCCTATTATGAAGCGGTCAAACGAAAAATAAATGAACAGTGGATTACCACCCCGAAACAGGTGGAAGGAGGAGTGGTTCTTAAAACCCAGATCAATGTTATGATCGATTCGTTGGGAAAACTGATTGAAGCTTCCTTTGAGACCCGCTCCAGTGATTCCTCTTTTGATTTGTCCGCCATGAGAGCTGTGGAACGAGCTGCCCCTTTTCCCCCGCCGCCGCAGGAAATAAAAGATGAAGCAATCACGGAAGGATTTTTGATTGAATTTAATCCCCGCAATGTAGTAGGTAGTTTTTAGTGCGCTTTTTCACTTTTTTAATTTTTATATTTTTTTCCCCGTTAGTTGTTCATGCCAAGATCTACATTCTGATCGAAGAGGCTTCCGGACACAAATTTCCCATCGCGGTCCCCCCATTTCAAAGCACGAAAGGAAAAATATCCTCCTTGACCGAAGACATTACCGATCTTCTTAAAAAAGATTTGAACATTGCCGGCTATTTCAAGGTGCTGGATGAAGAGGCTTTTCTTTCGCCGGATGAGGGGGGGGAGGTCGATTTTTCAAAATGGACCGCCATTGAAGCGCATGCACTGGTAAAAGGAATTGTCGATTCAGGCGGCGGCAAGCTGACAATCGAAATGAGATTGTACGACACGCAAACGAGGGAGCTGTTGGTGGGCAAACAGTACCGGGTCGGGAAAAAAGATTATCATGTGGCCATCCACCGATTCATGGATGAACTGATGGAGGCATTAACTGGAACCCGAGGCCCTTTTTCCAGCGAG
The DNA here is from genome assembly GCA_005240075.1 of Nitrospira sp. Taxonomy (GTDB): domain Bacteria; phylum UBA10199; class UBA10199; order UBA10199; family SBBF01; genus SBBF01. The sequence continues at coordinate 23,410 of SBBF01000069.1, read as the reverse complement.
ATCGCCGCCGCTTGCGGCAAGACCGGGGCCCGCCAGATTTTAGCCATGTCCATCGACGGGACCGGCATGAGAGAAATCACCAAAAACAAGAGCAACAATATATCGCCGAATTGGTCACCGGATGGGGAATCAATTGTCTTTACCTCTTTTTTAAACCGATGGCCTGAAATCTACATGACCGGTTCGGGAGGGGGGGGGTTAAAGCAACTCACCAACCATATGTCGACCAACATCACCCCGGCTTTTTCGCCGGATGGCTCCAAGATTGCCTATGCCAGTTCAGTGAGTGGCGACACGGAAATTTATCTGATGAACCGTTCGGGAAAAACAATCCAGAAATTGACCCACGTTTTGAATATTGATCTGGCTCCCGGCTGGTCACCGGACGGATCTCAGATTGTTTTTTCATCCGAAAGAGCGGGGAACCTCCACCTTTTTGTGATGGGAGCCGATGGATCGGGGGGAGGGAGGCTCACCTACACCGGTTATCAAAACGATCAGGCCGACTGGTCTCCCGATGGGCAAAAAATAGTATTCACCGCCCGCGACCGGGGGGCCTTTGATGTTTTTATGATGAACCCGGACGGATCGTTGATTCAAAGAATCACGCGGGACGAGGGAAATAACGAATCCCCTGCCTGGTCCCCCGACAGCCGTTACATTGTCTTCTCTTCCGCCCGTGCGGGAGGAACCGGACTTTACGTCATGCTGGCCGACGGAGAAAATCAAACGCTTATCCCTGACACCGGCGGCTGCATCAACCCCGATTGGGGCCCGTGGATCAAGTGAGCTATGCCCCAGGCTGTCATTGACATCGGCACGAATACGATCATTCTTCTGATAGGGACTCCCCTTCGCAAATCAATCAAGGTCATCCATGACGAAGCGGTCATCTGCCGTCTGGGACAGGCTTTGTCAGAAAATCATTTTTTTCTTCCGGAGGCCATGAAGAGAACGGTCGAGGTTTTAAAAAAATTCAAAGCCACCTGCGAGGAGAAGAAAGTGGAAAAAATCATCGCCGTCGGCACGGCCGCTTTCAGACAGGCCGCCAATGCCGATGTCTTTGTGCAAACAATCAAAAAAGAATGCGGCTTCAAGCCGTCGGTCCTGTCGGGCGAAGAAGAGGCGGAAGTGGTTTTTCTGGCCGCTCTGCATGATTTTGGGCCGGAGCAAAAAAAGCTGATAGTGGTCGATATTGGAGGAGGTTCAACCGAAATCATTACGGGACCAATCAAGGGGAAAAACAGACCGGAATCGGTGATCAGCCTCCCTTTGGGGTCGGTTCTTTTGACCGAAACCTACGTTCATGACGACCCCATTTCTGCCGATGATTTTCAACGATTGGAACGGGGAATATCAAACAGCCTTAAAGATTATCTGGACGATTTTTATGACGATGATTTCAACCCTCAGGACTATTGTTTGGTCGCTACAGCCGGCACCGCCACCACACTGTCTGCCATCGATCAGCAGATGGCAGTCTACAAACCGAAAGCGATTCATGGCTCTCGGCTCAAGAAAAAAAATCTGCAAAAATTGATCCCCCGGCTCGCTGAAAAAACAATCAAGGAGCGGCAAAAACTTCCCGGTCTGGATCCCCTGCGTGCCGACGTCATTCTGGCGGGGGCCCTCCTCCTTCATGCAATCATGAGTCATTTCAAAAAAGAAGAAACAGTGATCAGCGATCGGGGTTTAAGGTACGGAATTTTTTATAAAAAATTTATGAAATGAAAAAAAAATCTACTCGGCATTAACCTCGCTCGTTAAAGTAAATTCATCCGGAATGTTTCCATTGATATCTTTAAAATAACAGTTTCCTTCTCCTTCCATCTGATCAACATTAAAAGTGCAAAAAAGGGCGCCATAGTCGGCCCCCTGGGTTTCTGTATAGACGCTGGCCCACCAGGGATTGAGGGCCAGTTCATCATCCTCTTCCCGGATGGAATTTCCCCCCAGTCCTGAAACAAAAACAAACGTTTTTCCTTTTTCTAAAACCAGATTGTTCGACGTGGAGCTGATAACCTGATTCTCCAAATCCTCCATCAGATAAGTCCGCGAATTGGTCTGGTAGCCCTCCCACTCGGTTTCATCATGGTTCCCGATGCTGGCCAGATAAGGAAAATCCTCCCCGAGAATTTCATTGATCTGATTGTCCCAGGCATCGGGGTCGTCGGTATAATCAAAATCCCCCTGGTGAAAAACAACATCGGCCCCTTCTGATTGCATCAACAATAAGACCGCCTGAGCATTCTCCCCCAATCCCTGGTCCCCAATAAAGGCTATTTTGACTTCGCTGACTTCAGAAGATTCCGGTTCCTCTTCCGTATCCTCACTTGCCGTTTCTTCTTGATGGGAATTGGCACAGCTGAGAAGACAAAAAAACAGACAAAGAAAATAGAACAAGAAAAAGTTGGATCGAGTTGATATCATCCGTGAGCAGTTATAATCATTTTATAATCATCTTTACAAATAAGAATTCGCCAGAATCGAACAGGCCAGCTGCTGTTTTTTTTGTTTGGGCTACCACAATTACCGCATTACGCCTTGACACAATGAACGCAAACAAACTATACACCCTTCACTAATTGCGGGGTAGGGCAGCCTGGTAGCCCGCCGGGCTCATTCCGCGAAGTCATTATTATATGGATACCAAAACCAAGGGAGATTTAGCTGAGCAAGCCGCGGTTCTTGAAGCCTTGAAACGCGGATGGGGAATATTAAAACCAATTGGAGATCGATTGCCGTATGATCTGGTTTTCGATGTCAATGGTTCCTTGGTCAAAGTACAGGTAAAATATGCGTGGTTGGATGCTTCGTCACAAAACTATGTGGTGGACAACCGCCGCACTAAAACGAACCGTAGACAGATGGTTCGTGATACATACAATCCTGAAGACTTTGATTTTGCATTAGCATACATAGAAAATTTGAACATCTTCTATGTATTTCCCGTTGATGTATTCATAAGTTACGGAAGTGAGGTGCACCTTGTCGAAACTGAAAAACGTCAAAGGAAACCTCGTTCTGCTGCGTTCCGTAATGCGTGGGAGTTGATTTCGCATTGGGCTTCACAGGGGGAAACCCTTGTGAGATCATCTGTCAAAGTCGGGGAAGCCGTTGGCAGGGTAATCCCGAGCCAAGCTCCGATAACCTTAAGGGTTGTCGGAGAAGGTGTAGAGACTTGATGGCAGACACCCTCTTGGTGAACAACTTAAAGGGTGAAGGGAAAGTCCAGACCACAAATTTTCGCTTAAACGGCGGAGGCCAACGAAAGTTGGAGTGGTAAGCATAACCCGGAGGTCCTTGGTTCAAATCCAAGCCCCGCTACCAAAAAATAAACCCCGCTCATGAACACATGGGCGGGGTTTTTGTTTATCGACTTTTTACTCTGTTCTGTTAAAATGCAGATAGTGTGGAGCTCCCACAATACTTCGGTATAAAAAATACCGCTTTTTCTTTTTTTCACGTGAGGAAACTCGCATGCATGTTCACGTTACATGCCCAGATGGAGAGGCAAAATTCTGGCTGGAACCCATTGTTTCGCTGGCCAACAATTACGGCCTGTCGCCCAGCAAACTGAAAGAATGACAAGAAATTGTGGAGAAAAAAAAGATGAGATCTCAAGAGCTTGGAAAAAACACTTCAAAAGTTGAGTTGCAAGGACTCTCCCCCCATGGAATATGGATTCTGGTGCGGGGGGAGGAATTCTTTCTTGATTTTAAAAGATTCCCCTGGTTTCGCAAAGCCACTATAGAAGAAATATCGCAGGTCAAACTATTGAACCCCGATCATCTCTACTGGCCTCAACTGGACGTCGACCTCGAATTGGATTCTTTGATTAATCCTGAAAAATACCCTCTTGTCTTTCACGCATGATTTACTGCACCAACACTCTGGCAACCTGAGCTGTTCGGGAAACTCTCGCCGTTGTTGCGGCGGTTCTCGCCGAATGCGGCGAACCGGTACGAGCCCCCCTCTTTTCTTCGACTTCAACAGGTGACGCATCCACGTCGATCGCTTCATCAAGATAATAAACAGGAGGCTTAGAAGCTTTTACTGCTGTTGGTATAATAATCGGTTTTTCGACAACAGGTTTAACAGTAACAGAGGGTTTTTGTTTCAACTGTCTGTCAGAAACTTCTCTAATCAGATCATCCAGCGCCTGGCGATCTTTTAACTCCCCATCTTTGTCAAAGGCACGGGTAAAGAGCTTGAGCATGCGAGACCCGCGACCCAAAGCCCCCGCCACCAGAAAAATAAGATCGGTTAATCCATCTTCTTTTCTTTCTTTAGCGGTCAACTGATTTGAAATATAAGAGGCGGTTTCTTCCTTCGATTCAAATTTCATCGCTTCAACCACCAAATCTTCCACCAATGTTTTGGCTGTTGAAACAAGTTCTCCCCGTTTTTCGTCCACAGCATCCTCCATCGCTTGTTGGGCTTCCGGAGCAAAAACCCCGGCAACGCTGACAAGCCCGCGGCTGATCCCTCCAAAAAGAGGAAGCTCAATTCCGTTTTTCTGGTTGACCAGCGACCAAGAAAGTCTGTTCAACCGGTAGGTATCCACGGCTGTAGGATCGTCTTCCACAATTCCCTTGGCCTTAAAGAAAGAATAAGTCACTCCATCCCCGACCGCTTCCCCCAGCATAACAGCCCCAGTGGCTCCCAACAAACGACCTGCCGAAACAAAGGCTGGCGATTTTCCGGCGGCGGTTACAATCGCCGCTGTTGGAAAGGCTCGTTTGATTGCCCAGGGGGCTACTCCCAGCGTGACCGATCCAACCAGGTTGCCAGTCTCTCCTCCTTCAAGCGCTTCAACCCCTGTGGCTTGCCCCACCTGGTCAAGAGCGACAGCCGATGCCACTGACAGAGCCATCATTCCAGGCATTTCAGTCAGTAACATCGACTTGGCGGTTGGTCTGCCAACAATGTTGGGAAAAGCTTTGTGAATTCCCCAATTGCCGGCGTAAATTCCTCCGACGGCAGTTGGCAAATGAAGTTCGAGAGGAACATCGGTTCGATGCAATGCCTCTCCAATGATGATAGCCATCGCTGCGTTGGAAGGTTGATATCACTCATATTCTCCCTCCTCAATTTTCAGATTTTTTAAGGCTAACAAGCGAGTTATCGGCAGGCTACCAAAAAGGTTGCTAAAAAAAACAGTCTAAAATAAAAAAACGACCACAAATTGTGGTCACTCACACAGGGCCAGAGAGAAATATAATTTTAATAGTAATCTTAAAGGGTTAGACTGAAAACTAACTGGGCAATTGACAGAAATAGATATATAAAATGTTCCTTACTTGATCAGCACGTATTTACGTGCTTTCCCTTGACCTCTTCAAAAAGATGTGATAGGTTATCTTTATTGTGATTAACCACCAAAACATCACCCTCAAAATGGACAAAAACTTTCTTCGAAAGGCCAAGGTGTTTGCGGCCATCAGGAAAACCTCCCTCAGTCAACTGATGATGGAAACACTCAAGGAGAAAGTCACAAAATCCGAAGGTTATCAAAGGGCCCAAAGGGGGGCCTTGGCCCTTCTTAAAAAAGGTTTCGAGCTTGGAGGGGGGCCTTATTATACCTCGCGCGAAGAACTCCATCGCCGCCATGGCTGAAAAGATTTTTATTGATACCAATATCCTTGTCTATGCCCATGATAATCAGGCTGGCGAAAAACAGATCCGTGCAGCCAGGCTTGTTGAAAATTGCTGGCACAATCAGTCAGGTGTCTTGAGCTTGCAAGTCTTGCAGGAAACTTATGTCACGCTGACGCAAAAGATAAAAAAACCGCTTCCATCACGGACTGCCAAATCACTCATTCAAAAATATGGCCACTGGGAAATTGTTTTACTGGATGTTGACAACCTGATTAACGCCATTGACCTTCAAAAAAAACACCAGCTTTCCTTTTGGGACGCCCTGATTGTGCAGGCGGCGCTTATGGCCGAATGTTCGCAAATTTTTTCGGAAGATTTTTCCTCTGATGGTCACATTTCAGGCCTGACAATCAACAACCCATTTGCCGATTGATTTCTCTTAGCAACTTTTCTTATCATCCGCCGATAAAGAAGGATAAAGATTCCCAACAAATGATTCCTAACGAAATTATTGATGAAATTCTGGACCGAACTGACCTGGTTTCCCTCATATCGGAATTTGTATCCTTAAAGAAGGCGGGGCGAAACTACAAGGGGCTCTGCCCTTTTCATCAGGAAAAAAGCCCTTCGTTTACCGTTCAGCCGGAAAAAAAGCTCTTTTACTGCTTCGGATGCGGCGAGGGGGGAAACGCTTTTGGTTTTTTGATGAAAATCCAGAACCTCCCCTTCCTGGAAGCGGCCGAAGAACTGGCCCGTAAGGGGGGAATTGATCTGGACCGCTACCAAACGAACGAGGGATCGGGAAGACGTGAAAAAGAGGTTTTTTATAAAATCAACAAATACGCTGCCTGGTTTTTTAAGCAACAACTGCAAAACCGAAAAGGAGAGATAGCTCAAAATTACCTGAAAAAAAGGGGGGTCACAGACAAAACGGCGGAACTATTTGGTTTGGGTTACGCAGTGGATTCGTGGAATGGGCTTGTGAATTTCTTTAAAGACAAAAAAGTCCCTCTGGAGGAAGCGGGCAAGCTGGGGCTGATTCGAAAAAAGGGGGATGGCACTTATTACGATTTTTTCAGGAACCGCCTGATCTTTCCAATTACCGACGGGGACAACCGGGTCATCGGCTTTGGAGGGAGGCGATTAGATGAATCGCAGGAAGCCAAATACATCAATTCACAGGAATCCCCCATCTATTATAAGGGAATGAGCATCTATGGCATTGGTCAAGCCAAAAAAAGCATCCGCGAAAAAGGGGAAGTGGTTCTGGTGGAAGGGTATCTGGATCTGATCACTCTGCATCAGGGGGGGATCACCCATGTTGTAGCGCCGCTTGGTACGGCGTTGACTCCTCTTCAGGTCAAAACCTTGAAACGCTTCAGTGAAAAAATGGTTTTGATGTTCGATGGCGATTCAGCCGGAATTCGGGCCGCCGAACGCGCCGTCACGATCTGTTTTGAGGCAGAAATTCATCCCCGCATTGTCATTCTTCCCGAAAAACAGGACCCCGATTCTTTCGTGAGACAAAAAGGGGATCAAGCCCTGCTTGATGAAATAAACAAAGCGCCGCTCGCCATGGACTGGCTTTTTTTGAAATGTCTGGAAGGAAGCGGAAGCCCCCTCTCACAAAAAATCGAGGGGGCCAAAAGGATGATTCCGTTTTTGGAGGCCTTGCCGACCGAATTGGAGCAAAAAAGTTACCGTGCCCGTTTGAGCCAATTTTTGGGAATGGCCCCTGAAGAGCTGGAAAGAATCAAAAAAAAGACGCCGCCAACAGCGCCGCAAAAACAGGCTGCAAGTGATCAAAAAAATCAGAAAAATTCACTTGAAAGAATTTTGTTGGAGCTCTATGTCAGGGAGCCCTTTCGGATCGATCCCCTTTTGGGGGAGGAGATTTTCCAAAAATTTGAAAATGAACAGATCAGAAACTTAGGATTAAGACTGAAGAGGGAATTCCTGCAGAAGGGAAAATGGGCCTTTGAAAAACTGATCGATCCGGCAAATCGGGGGGAAGCAGGATTGATTGCCAATCTGGCATTGGCTGAAGATGCATCCGACAGTTCTCATGATGAAAACACGATCGAAAAAATGGCGCGGGACTGTCTGGATCAATGGAACAAAAAACAACTGAAAAACGATTTGAAAAAAATAACCGATGCCATCCAGATTGCCGAATTCAAAAATGATCACGAAGTTTTAAAAAAACTGATGATCCAAAAAAACGAGGTGGCCAAGCAAATCAAACTTTGATAGGAGAAGAGCTTAAAAAATGGGCGAACCGCAAAAAAAAGAATCAAACTCCCCCCCTGAAATCAAGGAAATCCAGGCATTGATCGACCTGGGAAAAGAACGGGGATATTTGACCTATGAAGAGGTCAATAATTCCCTGCCAACCGAGGTTACTTCCGCCAATCAACTGGATGAAGTGCTCGCCGTCTTTGACGACCTGGACATCGATGTCGTCGATTCGGAGGATCAGTTTAAAGGGGCCCCCTCCAAAAAAGAGGGGGGAGAGAAAGAAAAGGGAGAAAAAACAGAGGAGCCGTCTGAGGAAGAAGAAGAAACAGCCGCAAAAGTCGAAGCGGATACCTACAGCAAAGCCAACGACCCGGTCCGGCTTTATCTCCGCAAGATGGGGCAGGTCCCTCTCTTGACCCGTGAGGGGGAGGTGGTGATCGCCAAAAGAATTGAAAAATGGGAAGACCAGGTTTTGCAAATCATTCTCGGTTCGGCCATCGGACGCCAGGAAATCATGGACCTGGGGGACAAGCTTTCCAGGCAGACCATGCGGGTATTCGAGATCATCAAAGAGCTAGACGAAATGGAAAGCAAGGCGGAAGAGGATATCTCCAAAATCGAGCAGGAGCACCGGGTCAGGGTTCTGAAATTAATCAGCCGGGTTCGTCAGCATGCCAAGGAGTTCAACAAATACAACAGCAAGGCGCAAGCGCGCGGTTTGAGCGAAACAGCCCGAAAAAATGCGGAGGAGAAAAGGAACGAGGTCAGCCAAAAAATGGTGGCCTGTCTGCGCGAAATCAATTTCAGCCGCGACACCATCAACCGGATTGTCAACCGGCTTAAAGAAATCATTGAAGAGATTGAAAAAGAGGAAAAAGCCATTGCCCAAACCCGTGAACGTTTGGGGTTGTCTGCCGAGGAATTCCAGGAGGTCTGCCGAAAAATCAAGAACAGCGTTTATCTCCAGCGAAAATTAGCCCAGCAAACCGATCTTCCCAAAGCTGAAATTTTCAATCTCTGCGAAAAAATCCAGGAATCAATCAAAAGAATCAGAAAGATAGAAAAAACGTTTGAGGCGACCATGAACGACCTGAAGCGGACCTATCGGGAGCTCAAATATGCGGAGCAGGAAGCTGACCGGGCGAAGGGGGATCTGGTGGAAGCGAATCTTCGGCTGGTGGTCAGCATCGCCAAAAAATATACCAACCGGGGGTTGCAGTTTTTGGACCTGATTCAGGAGGGGAACATCGGCCTGATGAAGGCGGTTGACAAATTTGAATACAAGCGGGGGTACAAATTTTCCACTTATGCCACCTGGTGGATCCGGCAGGCGATTACCCGCGCTATTGCGGATCAGGCGCGCACGATCCGGATACCGGTCCATATGATTGAAACGATCAACAAGCTGATCCGGACATCGCGTTATCTGGTGCAGGAAAAGGGGCGCGAGCCGACGCCGGAAGAAATTGCCGAAAAAATGGAGCTGCCGCTCGAGAAGGTGCGCAAGGTTTTAAAAATTGCCAAGGAACCCATTTCTCTTGAAACGCCGATTGGGGAAGAGGAGGACAGTCATCTGGGGGATTTTATCGAGGACAAATCGATTTTGTCTCCGGGGGAAGCGGCGCAGAGTTTTAATTTGGGGGATCAGACCCGGCATGTGTTGGCAACTCTCACTCCCCGTGAAGAAAAGGTGTTGAGAATGCGTTTTGGAATCGGGGAGAGATCCGATCATACCCTCGAAGAGGTGGGGCGCGATTTTTCAGTCACCCGCGAACGGATCCGCCAGATTGAAGCCAAAGCTCTCCGCAAGCTTCGCCATCCCAGCCGGGCCAAAAAATTAAGAACGTTTGTTGACTGGTAATTCCCCATGCAGCCATCCCCAAACGTCAGAAATATAACTCTAACCATCTGTTTTTAATGAATTTTTAATTGGCATTGAAAGAAATTGAGAACACTCTCCCGATTAGCCGTTGGGTTGAAAAATTGCACGCAACAAATTCTGATTTTTGCCAATAAGAGATACCTTGCGTACGTTGAGTACGTACATCCGTTAGGGACGTTGAAAAAAGATGGGAACAATAAAAGATTTTGAAGAACGTAATAAAAATTACAAAAACCTTGACGACAAGACCGTTGTGGGAGATAATTTCATTTAGTTGAGATAATCACATTCACCTCAAACCGATCCAAAAGATTAAACGATTCGATATCATCACCTATTGAGACAGTCTTAAAAAGAATCCTTTAAATAAAGTCTTGATGAATCTGGTCGTTTCTCTCCGAATGGATCCTTAAAATCTTTTATGTCTGACTATTCCCGAAACCAAGGCCGCACGAATGGCGTGCGGGAATACACCCCTCCCCGGCGTCGTTCAAGTCCCCGACGAGACCCTGATCGATCCGGCCCCCGGATGGGAGGAGGAGATTTTCCTGTTGCGGAAGAAAGAAGGTATGACAGGTCCCCGATGGAACGCCCCTTGACCGAACGGCCGCCGATGGATCGGTTGCCAATTGAAAGAGCTCCTGAAGAGATGAAGTCTCCTTCGGCAGAGCGGCAACCGGGTGATCAGGAAGAAGACACAAATCCCGAAGCCGTCGGAGAAAACAGAAAACCGGACGATCGCTCTCACCCAACCCTCTCCCAGTTTTTCAAGGGGGGGGTCATGAGACTCAAGGATTTGAAGGAAGTCAAAATCACGGAGCTGGTTCATCTGGCCAAGGAATTTAACATTGAAGGAGCGGCCGGACTCACGCGGCAGGAATTGATTTTTGCGCTCCTCAAGGCCCAAACCGACCAGCAGGGGGCGATTTACGGCGATGGCGTTCTGGAAATTTTGCCCGATGGCTTTGGATTTTTGCGTTCGGGCGATTACAGCTATCTGCCGGGACCTGACGACATCTATGTTTCCCCATCCCAGATCAGACGGTTTAATTTAAGAACGGGAGACACCACTTCGGGGCAAATTCGCCCCCCCAAGGATTCCGAACGCTATTTTGCCCTGCTGAAAGTCGAAAAGGTCAATTACGAAGATCCGGAAGTGGCACGCGAAAAAGTTCTCTTCGACAATTTGACCCCTCTCTACCCGGATGAAAAATTCAACCTTCAGCATGATCCGAAAAATTACACCACCCGCATTATCGATTTGATGGCGCCAATTGGAAAAGGACAGCGTTGTCTGATCGTGGCTCCTCCCCGCACCGGAAAAACGATGATGCTGCAAAATATCGCCAATGCCATCACCACCAATCATCCGGAGGTTTTTCTGATTGTTTTATTAATCGACGAACGGCCGGAAGAGGTCACCGACATGGAACGTTCCGTCAGGGGAGAGGTAATCAGTTCCACGTTTGACGAACCGGCCACCCGACATGTTCAGGTGGCGGAGATGGTGATTGAAAAATCAAAGCGGCTGGTGGAACACAAAAAAGATGTGGTCATTCTTTTGGACAGCATCACCCGATTGGCCAGAGCTTACAATACGGTGGTGCCTCCCTCGGGAAAAATTCTTTCGGGAGGGGTCGATTCCAATGCGCTTCACAAACCGAAACGCTTTTTCGGGGCAGCCCGAAATATCGAGGAAGGGGGTTCACTGACGATCATTGCGACCGCACTGATTGACACCGGTTCCCGGATGGACGAAGTGATTTTTGAAGAATTCAAGGGAACGGGTAATTCGGAAATTCATCTGGATCGTAAATTGATGGAAAAGAGGATTTTCCCCTGCATGGATGTGAACAAGTCAGGCACCCGCAAAGAAGAGCTTTTGTTGACGGACGATATCTTGAACCGTGTTTGGGTCCTCCGCAAACTCCTCCATCCTCTCAATGTAGTCGATACGGTGGAATTCTTGCTGGATAAGATGAAGGGGACTGAGAATAATCGGGATTTTTTAGAGTCGATGAATAAGTAAAGGCAAATCTTGTATTCACCTTAGAGGAATCATCTCTTTTGTACTTTCAACGATCACTCCCAGGGCTGAAGGGGAAAGATGAAGCATATGCCCAACGGTCTCCGTATCGACCCAAAAAATCTTAAGCGTTCGACCATCCGGCAGATAGATAAGATCAAGTCCTTGTTCGGCCAAGCCATTCCACCGTCCCAGTGCCGAAAATGAATTTCTAAGCTTCTCAACAATCTTTTTCTTTTCGGGATTTCCTTCCTCTCCTAACATGCCGGAAGAGCCAAAAAAAACCACTTGAAGGTCTTTTGATCCCTTATTAACGGCAATCAGTCTCTCCAAGCTCCGCACCGGATCAATAAATACATCATCAAAAGGGTCAATGAAAAAATAGTGCCCTTGAGGGTTGAATATTTCTCCAATCTCTTCTTGGAATTTTCCGTTCCCATGAGTCCATTCCCAAATTCGCCCATAACTCCTTCCATGAAAAGATTTGGTTATTGCAGAATACCAGATAGTCCGTAACCGTTGCCGGACCGGATCATCGGAACCGGCTTGCTGGAAAATTCTATCGCTTCTGATATTCCTAAAACCTGGGTTAATCGGAAAGGTGTGGATGAATTTTCCAACCCCATCGACACTCAAAGGCCCGAAATATCCTGGCCTCCGGGATAGGGCCCAGGTCCCAACGAGATCGAGCGTTCCTCGGAATTGGCTTGCATAGGAACCAGCATGGTCTTTTTGCCATGAAAGAACTATCGGCAAACCGTCGCTGAAAGAAGCTAATACGAATGGGGACGTGCCGATCCGGGTTTTGATAAGATGATCCAATATATTCCGGCGCAATTCCAGGAAACCAAAAGAACCGGAATAACCCCATTGATCCTTCGGCAAACCATCCGGTTTCCAGCCATAACTGAATCGACCTGCTGGATCGTCAAGAACGATTGCCCGATATCCTTTCTTTGCCCATGCTATGGCCAAATCTCTATAAAAATAGGGGGACGTGCCCAAACCCGGCAAAAGGATTACAGAAGGAACAGGTTCCTGAATATCTGCGGGATGATACGCCGTGTAGTAAATATGAAGATTTTCTCCTCCTTGCGAAAAGTCAAGCCATGAGGAACAAACAATCAACCGATCAGGAAGAGCTTTTAACTGGTCTGAAAGCCATAAATGGAAAACTTCTTGATAAAGAGGTGCGTTGGAAGAACCCTTAACCAGGACTTGTAATTCATCCCAGGCATCTTTCGGTAAATCGGCTTTCGTCAACCAGGTTGAATCTTTGAAATAGGTCTCACGCAAAGCCCCAGCGAAAAGGTTCCATGAAAATTCTCCCTGGAGCAGGTCGCGAAGTTGAACATGGGTTTTGACGAGATCAATATCTTCTTTTTCCGCAATACCGTCCTGATCGCCCAAAGCATCAAGACAGAGTTCCAGGGATCCGATGAAAGCCCCGTCGGCCTTTGGTCCATAGGGATCAAGATAATCACCAGCATTGTACAGTGGATCCTGTCTCATGACGAGTCTCTTAACGGCGCCACCGTTTCCGCCGTAATATAGGGTAAAGTTTTTCAGGGAAAAGAACGGCGGCCCTCTCCAACGAAGCTTCCGTCGGTTTTGGAAAATCTTTGTCGATTTTATCCACAATCCGGCTGAAAGCCTGTTGTGGATCATCTGCTTGAAACATTTCATGGATGTCTGCCCGAGAAATACCCAAAACATGTTCATAGAGTTCAAGCGTCTCATCCGATGGGTTGAACACAAGGTAGTCACGAGACTCCAAGGCCCGAGCTAAAACAAGAAGAAGCTTTAAAGGTTCCCTGGGATGATAACCATCATGCCAGATCAACTGATCAAGCCGATAACGTCCCGATTTTATCAATCGATCGAGGATAATATTGATATAATCATCGATGCGGATCAGAACAACGCCATGTTTTTCGCATTCTTTCCTCTCTATTTCCCGCAGAGAGGCGATATAGTCCCTGAATTGAACCAACTCCTCGGGAGTTAAAACATCCGTTGGGTTAAGAATCATCTCTTTCTGGGCTCTGGCAATCACAGGCAAAAAAGCCTGTGATCCGTCTGGAACAGACTCGCCTGGCCCCTTTTTCCGTCCCATTTCGGCACCGGCTTCAATGCCCAACATGACTTTGTCCAACGGCAAAATTCCAAATCGTATCACTAAAAGTCCTTCTATTTTCTGCTGTTCACCGGTTTCACGAAGGGGCGAGAGCCCTTGCAATACCTTAAAGCGATATTCCAGGGATTGACCAAACTCCTCCGGTGTCGTTTGATGAGAAACAATCAGACGACCCCAGCTGAGAACATCGTTGTTGCCGACGTTATCAACAAAAATCAGGTCCTTGAAACCAGCTTGATTATCCAAAAGCAACGTCCGGTAACAGTTCCCAAACTGGGAGAGATCAGGGCCAAGGGGTCGTGAAAAAGGTTGGGCAATTGAACGGAGTTTCTTTCTTTTCTGTTTTGTTAAATCCGAATCCAGACTCCCCATGCCGGAGGTGGCCCATATCTGATGAGGACTTTCAGAACGGATATGTTTTTGTTTCTGTAAAAAATACCTGGACTCCAACAACACTCGCTCGTAGGTTTTACCCCCCTCCAGATGATCGATGACGGAGAAAGGGCGGGTCGAATCGAAACCATGAAGTCCAACTTGCCGCGGCGAGATGCCAAAAAAACCATGATAGACAACAGGAGCCGAGTCTTCCAGTTCCTCAACTGGCGGCTCCTGGAAGGCCTGAACATTTTTGTCGGAGCTGTCTCCGCTGTAAGCTGATCCATTGGGTACAATGCGTAAATTATCTTTCACTTGAGAGGAGGGAAGTTGCAATATTGCAGACAACAGATCAATCAGATCGGACCTAAAAATACCTGAAGACTGAAATGAATGATCGGGGCTTATGAGACTCTGCAGTTGGGAGAGGATGGAAGAATGAATCTCCAGTGGGAGCGCTTGAATATCACTGATTTCAACTTGGCCGTCATGGTCATCATCCACAACGTTTAAAATGGCCCCCGCTCCAGGAAGTCGTTCATCCACTTGGCTAATAAGGATACCCATATGGACCTTCCAAAGATGACCCCTATCAAGCATCTTCTTACAAAAATCAGCTAACACATCGCAACTAAGGTTAGCAATAGGAATCAGTGAATCGAATGCCGCGCTGTGTCAACATCAGAAATTCCTAAACACCCCCAACCCCACCGGAACCCCAATATAACTCGGCAGCCTTAATTCAAATGAACCGATCTTGGCATAGAGCTGGCTGGATGAGCCTCCATCCAGATTGAGGGCATTCAGACACCCCAGGCCTCCTTTGGCTTCCGAGCGCCCCATGAGGCGGGCCAATTCTGTAATTTCCAGAGGAAAAAGGGTGGTTGCCAAAATCACGTCACCTGATTTGGTAATTCCCACCGCTGTTTTTTGACTCGAATCTTTTTTTAAACGGGGAATTTTTCCATTCACCACCAGTCGGGGACCCGCTTGAACAGCGGTTGAAATCGATCGGCTCGATTTCCATTGATTGGAATGAACAATATGCGGGATTTTTCGATCGATATAAAAAATCCCCCACCAGGAAATATCTTTTTTGGGATTCAACTGTTTCCCCTGATCGATTAACAATCCCAGAGGTTTCCCCTCCGGATCAAAAAAATTGGCATTGACCGCGATGACTGCACCGCTCGCTTCCGCCATCCGGCGAACTGTGGCATATGTTTCGGGAGCCGCTGTCACAATTCTGAAATCAAACCGTTTGGGGTCGATTTTAAAAACATGAACGGCAGAGGGGATTTTGGAGGAGCGTTTTTTGATTTCTATTTTTTTGTAGGAGAGCCCTTTTTCCAGCAGACGCCATGAAGAGGCTTCTCCCCCCTGGCTAATCAGGAGCAGGAAAAATAAAAGAAATAAAACCCGGCAAAAACTCATGAAAAACGTATAAAAAATTATCCCTTGAATGGCCACATAAAATTCCAAGGATTGATCACACGCAGTGATGAAATTTTTCTTAACGCATCCCCAACTGAGCTCGCAAATTGGCAATCACGCTCGGATAATCGGAGAGAAGAGACCGGTTTTGAGGCAAGATCTCAGAAGGATTGATAGCCGCCATCAAGATACGTACTTTTGTCGGGTCCAGGCTGTGGGGAACATCTTCGGTTGCCGGATTATCAAATTCACAAGCGGGCTCAATTTTTTCTCCAGCGTTATTGACCTTACATTCGTTATAAGCCGGTTGAGTCATTGTTGCAGGAGTGAAAATTTTTTCGGCATAACTATCGGCCGTCTCATCAAAACGGATCAAAACCGATTCGTCTCCCGGTTTTCCAAAAACGATCATGCCTTGGGCTGGCATTCGATTCTCTCCTTCACTCCTCAAATAATCATTGATGACTTGGGCCCTTTCAGGCGTAATGGCAAACATGTTTGACATCATCGTTCTCCTTTATAATAGCTTCCGGTCTCCGCCTTTGGCGGAGCCCATGAAGCGAGCCTCCAAAAGTCAGAACTGGCAAAGCCAGATTCTTCCCTCGGGGGCGTCTTGCTAGCTATTATCGGCAGATATTCAAAAAAGTTGCTTATTTTCTTATTAGTCTAAAAATTGATACACTGTGTCAGAGGAAATGATGGAAATTATTGATGAAATTCAAGAGGGTTGCATCCTTATGGACGGAGCGATGGGAACGTTGCTTCAATCCCGAGGGCTCCCTCCCCATACCCCTTCCGATCTTTGGAACATCGAAAGGCCGGATGAGGTTTTAAAGGTTCATCGGGAGTATAGTGAGGCTGGTTCCCGGATGATTTTGACGAACACGTTTTGTGGCAACAAAGACTCCATCAAAAAAGGGATTGAATTGGCGTTGTCGGCGCGAAATCAAGCGGGCGCTATGAATAGCGCCCCTACAAATCGGGCCGTTTTTGTCGCCGGTGATTTGGGGCCTGGCAATCATGACGAATCGATTTTAAAGATTTTTGCCGATTCACAAATTGACCTGATGGTTTTTGAGACAATGACAAATTTAAAAGAAATGGAAAAGTTGATTACTACCATGCGGTATTTAAAAAAATTGTTGCCTCTGATGGTGATGATGACGCTCGATCGGGAAGGAAATCTTCTTTCAGGTGAAACCCTCAATCAGGCTGGGGCTCTTCTTGAAGAAAAAGGGATCGACATCATTGGCCTTAATTGTGGATTTGGACCGGAACATTTATACCCTTATTTTTTAAAGCTAAAAAAAATGACAAAAAGTTTTCTGGCCATCAAACCGAACAGCAGGGAGTCGGTCAACCCGGAAATTTTTGCCGAATGGATGAGAAAATATGTCGATGCCGGCGCCAATCTGATCGGCGGCTGTTGCGGCACAACACCGCAACATATTCAAAGGGCCGCCAACACCTTCATCAACCGTTCCCGCTGAATTCCGAACTTTTCACGATCGGTTGGCGAAACGGAAGGATCCCCGATTTTTCGGGAAAGAATGGAAAACTGGTATGCGCCCCTGAGGCTGGAGGGATTTGATGGGGAATTGAGTTGAAGGGTTGCAGGCTTTAGGGATCTGGAGTAAATCCGGGTTCCAGAAAGGAACTCAGCTCAACTGAAAAACTCTCCAGTTGACAGGGCGCAGTCCAGTGCACTTTTAAAAGATGCCTAACATCAATTGTTATTCTTGTCATAAAAATAATTTTTCTGGCACTTCCAGAAAAAAATGATCGGTTATTGCAATGCTCTCAACATAGTCTGGGCTTGAGACAGGCGGGCGGAATAAAAAGCCTTTTACTTGGCTTTTTTTAAAGCTATACTCTAGATAGTTCTGGTGGAGAATAAAATGCTAAAAAGAATTACTTTTAACCCTGAAGTGATGGGAGGAAAACCCTGTATTCGTGGCCTGCGTGTCACTGTTGGTACAATTGTCGGTCTTGTGGCATCAGGCCACACCAAACAGGAAATTCTGGCTCTTTATCCTTATCTGGAGTCTGAGGACATTGATGAAGCTCTTTCGTATGCCGCTTGGCGTGTTGAAGAAATCGAACTTCCCGTTCTGTCCGCATGAAAATCGTCATTGATATGAATCTATCACCCGATTGGGTTTCAGTTTTTCAGGAGGAAGGGTGGGAAGCGGTTCACTGGTCGCAAATAGGCAATCCCAAAACTTCCGACAACGAAATCATGCAATGGGCAAGGACAAATGAGCATGTTGTTTTTACCCATGATCTTGACTTTGGAGTTATTCTGGCAACCTGCCAGGCCAGTGGTCCCAGCGTTATTCAGGTTCGAACACAGAATGTACATCCTTCTTTTCTGAAAAAACTGGTTTTTAAATCCCTGGATCAATTCAGGGATTATTTGGAAAAGGGAGCCCTGGTAACAGTTGACGAGGCAAAAAACAGAGTTCGCCTCCTGCCGATTTTGGATTTTTCCAATTTTCCGAGAGGAAGATGAATAAAAGAAAGATCGGTTATCGCAATACCCTCAACACACTTCGGGCTTGGGTCAGGCGGGTAGGACTGCTTCGGAGCAGACTGATTCTTGATGGAGGGTGGATTAGCTGTGAATCAGCTGAAAAATCTTTCGATTCTTTATCTGATTCTTCATCGAGACGAATCATATTCTTTTGATGGTCAATCAGTTTTTCTGGGCTAAGATCATCGCTTTCCTCTAATTCCAGCTTTAAGTTGGCGGTTTCATCGGTAAAGACTTGTGCGTCTGCCAAAATCAAATCAGCCTCGTCCTGCCGGGCCTCAAGGCCGGAATAGATTTGCAATCCATGGATCGATCCTTCCATCCCGTCTCCTGCAAAGGCTTTGGGATCTGTATTCTTTGGGGGGATTGCAGGTGATTCAACCCTCTCGGTACGAGCTAAAGTTGACGTTACGGTTGTTGTTGCTCTTCCTGAATAGGGGATTGCGGAAGCTCTAGTCCTCTGCCTTGCCTGTTTAGCCCGCTCACGTTCCAGCGCCGCCACTTTACTGGCCGCGCGGGGGCTGTAAGGGGCCAGTTGCCTTAAAATCGGTTCAATTTCATTGGCATGGGCGGGCAATATGTTACCGAGGGCGGTCACGGGGGTTAAATTACCCGCCTTTGCCAAGGCGACAAAAGCATCGGCGGCATCAGGGGTGAGATGATTTGCCAAATCAGGAAAATGATAATTAAAGTCGAGCTGCTTTCTCACAGCGACTGTAGCTCTTACATGAGACCTTGCTTTTTCAGCCAGTGCTTTTAAGGCGGGCCAATCGTATTGGTGGGCCCGACTAAATAATTCTACAATCGGCAAATCGTTTTGCAAATCGTGGTCAAATTGAGCCAGTATTCTATAAAGCCATCCTATTTTTTGATAGTCAGCTGTTGAAGCGCGCCTATTCCATAGACTTGGTAATCTTTCCTTCCAATCAATACTCCCTAATGCTCTCCGCATCCTTTGATCTAAAACTTCAGAATGGGTGAATTCTACAATACGTGTCAGCGATTCAATAATGAAAATAAGGTGACCAAGACGAGTTAGACCAAAAAACTCGGAAACCTGTATATCAAAAATGGTTTGTATTTGTTCCGAACTCAGTTCTCCTTTTTCTGCGAATTGCACAAGAAGTGCCATTGCAAACGTAAACGAAGAATAATAGCTCTTTTTAGCAATATGCAAAAGAACCGGGATTACTTCCGGCTTATCGGCCCAAGGAGCAAACACCGCTTCCCCGATATCTTCTCTTTTCGAAACAAGTTCTTTCAGAGCTTCCAAATCAGATCTCGCCCGAAGCTGGAGTTCTCCTATGTCCAATTGTCTCAGCCGTTCTGAGGCAGGAGCATGATAAACCGCCAATCGGCCCAGAAGTTCCCGATTATTTCTCACATTTTCCGCCAAGGAAATCCCGTACATCTCTTTCTTTCCGAAAGCGCTTCTGGCCCGCTCAAAGGGGGGGAGTTCGGCGAGATCGAGAAGCGCTTTGAGAGAGCGGAATGAAGAAACAGCGGCGTCGGCCAAGACATCAACCCCATGTTCCCGCACTATATTTTTTAGATATCCTTCCTGGTCTTCGCGACCGTGAGAATGTTCAATCACAAAAAGGAGGGCTTCAAGGTGCCCCTCTCTTGCCAAGGCTTCAATACCCGGTAAGGCTTCCGGCACTGAAGCAAACCTTTCTATACTGATTTCCCCTATATTAGCCCCCTCGGCAACAGCCAGAAAAGAATCGACATCCCCTTCTCGAACCAAAGGCATAATTCTCTTTATGGCTAAAAGATTTCCCAGTCGGGCAAGACGCAATCTTAAGGGGTGATGTTCATCGGCGGAAAGGAAAGGGGTGGCATTAAAATTACTCAAAAAAGGTTTAAATGCTGTTTCTCCCGTGAGCAAGGCACGAAGGGAATCGGTATCCCCCAGAAGGGTCAAGACTTTATAAGCAACGGTTGCTTTACCGGTTTCTGTTTCACTTGATGCGGCTATTGCTTTGAGAATGGGAATATTATTGACGGGAAAATCCGAATTTAAATTATATGAATGGACATTCATTCCATCGGAAGCAGGTATAGGCCTCAACTCGATAACTCGATCTGCCCCCAAGGCTCTGTAGACAACGGCTGCCTCCTTGAGGGATTCTCCTGAAGTTTCTGCCAGATTTTTCAAATAGGATAGAACCCCAATTGCCGAGGGGGCCTCAGGGTTATGGGCCCGTCTTGCCTCATCCAGTTTTAAAAGCAACCCTTCCAGGTATCGAACACGAGTTTCAAAAATAGGCCTTTTTTCGGCATTCAACAAAGCTATCATGTCGTCGAGCAATAAAGCTCTTCTCCACGAATGACCGCTCTCCTCGCGGGCTTTTGAGAAGCGCTCCTCGTAGACCGACCCGATAGTTTCGTAAATCTCTAACAATCGCTTGAGATATACCCTCTCACGTTCAAATTCTATTTTGATGTTGGCGGTTTTTGTACTCGTTAAAGTTCCGGAGATTTCGGGATTCGCTGTTAATGCCAAAGCCCTTCGGATAACCGGCTCTTGGCCTAATTGGGCCACAAAAGGGGACCCAAGAAAAAGGACGCGCCTGAAATGGGCCTGTTGAACGTCATTTAGGTGATACCAGGAAATTAATTCAGGAAAAAAATTGGGATGGGCCAGGGTATAGGGGCTTTCAGTATTCCATCTTTTTGCCAAGACCCGGCTTGCCAATTCTTCGGGGATTTCCATCCACTTGGCTTTTCTTATAACTTCTTTTTCGTAGGTAAAAGACTGGCCTGCATCACCAGGAGAAATCGTTTGCCCTACTCTTTCCGTAATATAAGCACGCTTGTCTTCGTCTGCAGTCGCTGAATAAATTTCAACCAAATGAGGGAGATATAATTGTTGAGGGTCGTTTGCCGGAATGAGATATCCTTTCAGGTTGGCGCCATATTGTTTTTGAAGCTGTGCAACATCAACGGCAATGGGGGCTTTGTGGGCTTGAATGACCTGATCCACGGAATTTTGAATCCAATCATTAGAAGCCTGACCAAAACTTTGTCGCTTTGTTCCCGCTTGGGCCAAAGCCCAAAAAAGCTTTTTCTCAAAAAGCGAGAGATCGATATCAGGATAGGGGGATGACAAATCTACCACGGGAGAATCCTGTAACAAAGTCTCCAGCGACTCTCGTAATTCCCGAATAAAGGCCCCACTCTTTTTTTCTTCTTTTAAGGAGTCCTGGAAAGCTTGGTAAAATTCCTTAGACCAAGTGGGGTAAGTCGGAACCCCTTCTTTGGCAAAACGCTGAAGGGTGGCAACCGCTTCGGGGAGAGAAGAAGCCACATAAAGATTAGGAAGATTTCTTAGTAATGGATGACCGGTTAGATATTCTGCCACCGCTCCAAGACCGCGCACGACAACAACCAGCTTTCTGGCGGCCAAGGCCTCCAAGGCTTCTGTTAAAGTCCCTTGGCCTCCGGGAAGAACCAACACGGCATCCGAACTAAGCATCATGTGAAGCCGTTTTTCGTTTTCATCGATCCCGGTCATGAGTATAGGGCGACCATGAATGTTTCGTGTTTTGCCACTCTCATTAAACGGCCTGTTGTCCTCGAATTCATAGGGTTGGTAGTACCTAAAAGTGGATTCTGGAATTTCGGTTGCCAGTGTATTAAGGAGATGGCCCGGATAGCCAGTTGTCGTTCCAAAATTGAATAAATAATCAGGGGCAAGGGAGCGTGCAATAAATGAAGCGGTTCCATCTGGAAGCCGAGCTTTTTTACTTTCACTTCCAATGATGGCGAGCCTTCTTGAGGGGGCAGAAAAGGGCCTTGGGCTTTCTGATACCGAATCGATAGTGGGGACTTCAATTTTTGCCAAATATTCAGCCCTTTCCCATAAGGGGGTTTTGGCGATATCGGGAATAAGCCCCCTCACTTTTTGAGTTATTTGATTCGTGGCAATGGTCTCCGGGGAAGTATCCAACGCGACCCCGCTCAGCACTTCATGAAAGGCATGGCAGATTTCTGAAGCGATGCGGGAAGGCTTGGCTATTATTGCGGAGCGAGACCCCGCATAATCAACTCCAAGTAATGCCGGACTATCTTCAAAGGTGGTATCCGGATCGACCCCCCAGTTGATGTTTAGGTGATGATTGAGGGTCTTTCCATCTTCGTTACTCCCCACAACAACCCACCCCTTGTGCCCCCAAGTTGTTTGGTTTGCAGGATCATCAAGCAGATCTTCCAAGATCTCAATTTGCCGGCCACTATCGACGGTGGAATCAACAAAGACAAGATATTTGCCACGAAACATGTCTTGCCGGATAAAGGTATTCCACCTTTCTTCATTTACCTGTCCGCTTCCGCGTCCGCCTGCCTGGTCAATTTTAAGAAAAGAGGCTCGTGGCAAACCCAATACCCATCGGGTTATGAGTGCCGGAATTCTCCCACCCCGATCGATGCCGATCAAAACAATGTCGTCAAGACCTACTCCTTGTGAAGCCAGATAGTTGAGAATATCGGCTCGGATTTTAGAATAAGAAACAGCCCTGACGATACGCTGTAACTCGCCGGCCCCTTCGATGATGGTCTTAACCCTTTCGTACTCCTTGCGGCTAATCCGAATACGAATGTCTTCAATGCAAATATTTCGATCTCGCAGAAGAGGTATTTTATAATATTCCCCATATTCTTCTTCATACGTGTAATGAAAAACCTCATTGGCCTCATCCACCAATTGCAGACGTTCTTCCAGCGGGAGCCCTTCCACCGGCAATTGAACAGGCTGGAGAAACAGAGGATCAGCCCCCCCTTTTTCGAAGGTATCTGCTAGTTTCCAATTGGGGCTAGCCAGGGAAGGAGGGGCTAATGATTGCTTTAGGGACAGCGACTGACTTAATGAGAACCCTAAAGTTAACGAGGGCATCGCCGCCAGCGGTGGAGCATTTTCTCTTTGCTCCCTCAGCAGGGCTGGAACAATATCGTGATTATAGAGGCCGGTTTTAGGATGAGCCCTTAAGGTGATTTCGATGACCGTATCATCCGCTAAGCGTTGCAGGCGGCCGAGTAAATCGAAAGGAATCGATTCTCGATCAGTAATATCTAAAACGATGCGGTGAGCTCTCGTCAATAGGTGTGTAAAAAGTCAGGCGGCCATCCTTTCAGTTTGAAGATTTGTTTTGATTTCAATCCCGTCCTTGTATTGCCTCCCCTCGT
>SBBF01000005.1 GCA_005240075.1 Nitrospira sp. | reverse complement strand
TGGCAGAACCTTGCACCTTTGGCGCATGGCTCAAGTCAGCCACAGAATATCTCAAACAACCTGAAACGAATCGTCTCAATTAGCCTGAAACGCAACAATGAGTCAAGGAAGCGCAAGGGAGAAGTGATGCACCCGTTGCCAGGCATGAGATAAACGGAGAGCCAAATCAGGAGTAACAGCAGATCGTCCCTTAACAATCATGGAAATTGTTTTGCGCGACACCCCCAGAGCCCTGGCTACTTCAGAAACCGTCAAACCAAGAGGATCAAGGTAATGACGCTTGAGTATCCCTCCCGGGTGGGTTGGGCATTTTTTATGTTCTCCATTCATCAATCTTCTCCTTTAATGATCATCCATATCATTAACCTCGTCAGCATTCCCACTCTCAAACTTAAAAACAACTCTCCAATTGCCCGTCACTTTTACAGACCAAAACCCCTTCAAATCTCCCTTCAATTCATGCAAATAAGAACCGGGATAATTCATATCTTTGATAGTGGCCGCGGCATGGACCTCTTGTCTTTTTCTCAAAATATCCTATACACTCATCTGTTACCTTTATGGAACCACAATCCATATTCATCAAAGGTGCCCGTCAGCATAATCTCAAAAACATCGATGTGGAGATTCCGCGCAACAAGCTGGTGGTTATTACCGGTCTTTCCGGATCGGGCAAATCCTCCCTCGCGTTTGATACGCTCTATGCCGAAGGACAAAGGAGGTATGTCGAATCGCTCTCCGCCTATGCCCGTCAATTCCTGGAGCAGATGGGAAAACCGGATGTTGATTTTATTGAAGGGCTCTCTCCGGCCGTTTCCATCGATCAAAAAGCGGCCAGCCACAATCCCCGATCAACCGTCGGAACGGTGACCGAAATCTACGATTACCTCCGCCTCCTCTACGCGCGTGTCGGTAAAGTGTTTTGCTACAAGTGCGGCCAGCCGATCACCTCGCAGACGATTTCCCAGATGGTCGATCAGATCATGGAGATGGAAGAAGGGACCCGCCTTCATCTGTATGCGCCAGTCGTCAAAGGGCGAAAAGGGGAATATGCGAAAGAACTGACCCGCTTTAAAAAAGAGGGTTTTTTGCGGATTCGTCTGGATGGAGAGCTGAAGGATTTGGAGGAAGAAATCAAACTGGATAAAAACAAAAAACATACGATCGAAATTCTGGTTGATCGTCTGATTTTAAAAAAGGGGATTGAATCACGAATAGCCGATTCTCTGGAAACAGCCGTCAAATATTCTGATGGAATCGCCTTTGTTGAAGATTTAGGAAAGAAAACGGAAACCTTTTTTTCAACCAAAAATGCCTGTGTGGAATGTGGCATCAGCTATCCGGCGCTGGAACCGCAGATGTTTTCGTTCAACAGCCCGCAGGGGGCATGCACCAGTTGCAGTGGGCTGGGAACCTCCAATTTTTTTGATCCGGAACTGGTCATTCCCAACCCCAATCTTTCCCTGCGGGAGGGGGCGATTGTTCCCTGGTCCGGAAAACGGACTCTCTATTACCATGGGATTCTGGCGGCTCTGGCCGATCACTTCAAATTTGATCTCTACACCCCTTTTTGCAAACTTCCCGAAGAAATCAGACAGATGATTCTTCACGGATCGGGAGAGGAGGAAATCCAGTTTCATTTTGAAAAAGGGGAGGGGCGCCATTATTACACCGCTCCCTTCGAAGGGGTTCTTCCCGCTTTGGGGCGGCGTTATCGGGAGGCTGATTCCGACTGGATGCGGGAGGATTTGCAGAAGTTCATGAACATCCAGCCTTGTCACGTCTGTCAGGGGAGCCGGCTTAAGCCGGAGTCTTTGTCAGTCAAGATGGGGGGCAAAAATATTTATGAGGCGACGACTCTTTCAACTGAAAAAGCGCAAAAATTTTTTTCAGAGTTGACTCTGACCCGAAAGGAAAAAGAAATTGCGGGGCGCATTATCCGGGAAATCAATCAGAGGCTTGGGTTTCTGGTCAATGTGGGGCTGGACTATCTGACTCTTAACAGAACTTCCGCAACTCTCTCCGGAGGGGAAGCCCAAAGAATCAGGCTGGCGACCCAAGTCGGATCGATGCTGGTGGGGGTTCTCTACATTCTGGATGAACCGAGCATTGGTCTGCATCAAAGGGATAACGGAAGACTTTTGGAGGCGTTAAAACGTCTTCGGGATTTGGGGAATACCGTGATTGTGGTGGAGCATGATGAAGAAACGATGTTAGCGGCCGATCATTTGATCGACATGGGGCCGGGGGCCGGGATTCATGGCGGTTACCTGGTGGCCCAAGGAACCCCTGAAAAAATCATGAAAGAAAAGCGGTCGTTGACCGGCCAGTATCTTTCAGGCAAGAAATCCATTCCGATTCCTTTAACAAGACGGACCAGAGGTCCGAAAAAAATTGTTGTTCGAGGAGCCTCTCTCAACAATCTTAAAAATATCGATGTGGAATTTCCGCTGGGGCTTTTTATCGGCGTTACCGGTGTTTCCGGTTCGGGCAAATCGTCTCTCGTCAATGATACGCTCTACCCCGCGCTGGCCCAACGTTTATACG
This sequence comes from Nitrospira sp., assembly GCA_005240075.1. GTDB lineage: Bacteria > UBA10199 > UBA10199 > UBA10199 > SBBF01 > SBBF01. Next base: position 25,779 of record SBBF01000005.1, on the reverse strand, counting down.
CCTCCAAAATTCCGGCTGGAAAACATACGGCAATCGAAGGATTGGATTATGTTGACAAGGTGATCAACATTGACCAGTCTCCGATTGGGAGAACCCCCCGCTCCAATCCAGCCACCTACACCGGACTGTTTACACACATCCGCGATCTTTTTTCCGAACTCCCTGAATCAAAGACGCGCGGGTATCGTCCCGGTCGGTACTCTTTTAATGTCGCGGGAGGGAGGTGCGAGGCGTGCGAAGGGGACGGGCTCATCCGGATTGAAATGCATTTTTTGCCCGATGTGTATGTGGAATGCGAAGTCTGCCATGGAAAGCGCTACAACCGTGAAACGTTGGAGATTCAGTACAAAGGGAAAAACATCGCCGAAATTTTGTCGATGACGGTGGAACAGGCGCACGAATTTTTAATGAACATCCCGGTCATTCGCCAAAAATTGGAAACGCTTTTGGAGGTGGGTTTGAGTTACATTGAACTAGGGCAGTCGGCCACCACCCTGTCGGGCGGAGAGGCCCAGCGGATCAAGCTGGCCAAGGAACTATCCAAACGATCGACCGGAAGGACAATTTATATTCTGGATGAACCGACCACCGGCCTCCATTTTGACGACGTGGCCCGCCTTTTGAAAGTTCTTCATTCGCTGGTGGAGACCGGCAACACGGTGATTGTGATTGAACATAATCTGGATGTGATCAAGTCGGTTGATTACCTGATCGATCTGGGACCGGAAGGGGGGGATCGGGGGGGAGAGGTGGTGATTTGTGGAACTCCGGAAGAAGTAGCCTTGTGCGATTATTCGTATACGGGAGATTACCTCAAAAAAATTGTCGGTTCCAACAATCGAAAAATGGCGAGGGGTTAAAGAATCCGAGCCCCTTCTTTTTGAACAACTTATAAAAAAGCTTCTTCTACCGCCTGAAATGACGTGGTTATGGCCGATGAAATTACTTTTTCAGTCTGGCCGCAAAAAGCATTCCCGGCATCAGGGGGGGGAATAGCCTGAAAAGGCCCGAAATCTTTTTCATGATTCCTTCATAAGGGATAAAGCTGTCGGTAGCTATAATTTCAAATCCGTGAAACAACAAAAAATCCCTCAAGGCCCTGAAGGTAAAAAGCCGCAAATGCCCCGCCGCAGGCGACCTCTCAATTTTGCCCAGTTGGTATAAAATTTCACGGCCGAGGTACGGATTTTTCCAGCTCACTTCCGTGTGAAGCGGTTGAAACCCGAAGAAGAGCAAAATACGGTTTAAAAATGATCCCAAATTGGGGGTTGTCAGGATCACGATGCCGTTTTCGTTCACTAAGTTCTTTACCTCGTTGATAAATGCATCTGTGTCTATCACATGTTCGATGACTTCACAGCTGATGACGACATCATATTTCTTGTGCTTGAAGCCGTTGCTGAAATCCCTGTTCAAATCCGCTTGATGAAATTGAATGCCCTCAATTTCATTTTTGTACAAATCGATTCCCGTATATTCAAAACAGGAGCCATAATGATTTTTCAAAAATTGAAGAACGGATCCGTTGCCGCAACCCACATCAATCAAATCAAGCGGACCCGAATTTTTTTTGGGGAAGGGCAAGTGTTTGATGATCAAGGGGGCAATGTATTTCACGGATAAATCCAGGGGGTAATTGTTATCGTATACATTTGACATATTTTACCCTGGCGAGATTCCTTCTTGTTGCCGATCAAGTCAACATAAGTTTGAGGTGCCTGACTACTGCGTGGCGCGTATCAAAGTGACATTCCCGTTCCCCCACGGCTACATTTCTTAAACCCCCTTCGGGGGCTCATTCTCTTGGCAAGGTAAAACGGAGGCATTACCTTCATTATTGATTTTATTTACTTTTTTAGCAGACTATTTTTTTTCCAAGCAACCTTTTTTGAAATCTGCCGATAACAGGGACAGGGATAAGAAATTAATCTTTTGCTTTTGGATTTGGGGAGTGGTAAGCCCTCTCCTGAAAAGGGGAGATACCGTTAATGAGGGGACAATGGTACTTCTTCGATTGATTTTTGTTGTCGGTTTTTTCTTAACATCCGTTCCTGGATGGGGATCGGAAATACATCAAACCACCTTCGACCTGGATACAACGCGTACTGAGCCGATTCCCTATCCCACGTCAGCTTACCCCGTCTGGATTTACACCAAATTTGATTCGAGAACCGGTTATCAGCAGGTCTTCATGCAGTATCATGATCCCGCTTCAGCGACATCGGCTTTGACCGAAACTCAACTGACAACGACCGCTTTTGACAAGAGTAATGTTCGCTGGGGACCGGGAGATGTCAATTTTGGTGGCGTTATCGGATTCAATCCCTGTTATCCAGGACAGACTTATTTGTTCACAGGGGATGATGATGCCAGCGGCATCAATCATCTCTATATTGATTGCTTAATGAATTTTCCCTCAACCCCTTATTCTCCTTATGATCCGTATGGGATTTTGTTCCAATTAACCGATACCGGTGGCACAACTAATTACGATGTGGCCGACTACGATGTGGATACCCAGAATACTTTCATCTACTGGTATGGCGGGGCTAGATACAGTTACTATGAGGTTGTTTTCACAACGGCGCTCAGCGGTTCCAGCGGGGGCGAATTGCATCATCTTTTGTTCCGTCCTGCCAACATGGTGAGCGCCGACTATCATATCGATGCCAACTCTCTTAACTGGTTCTGGGGATCCTGGTCACCCGCCATGATCCAATACCGAACCCCCCGATTTTTCAACAGCGGGAAGGGAATTGTTTTTTCCGCTTCAGATGGTTTTACCTGGCAATTGGGGGGGATGACCAATCGTGGCCTTTATGAGAAACAGTTGACCGATATTTCCCGGGACCTGGTTGAACCGCAGGTTTTTTCCAACAACGTTGTTTTTGGTTTGGAGGAATCTGGGGATCATCCACGGCAATTGGCCTATCTCGGTTTCTCACTGACCGGAAATCAGATCACCTCCTGGTGCTCGGATGTGGGCTTGTTGACCGATACTGCCGCCAATCGAACCGACCATGATCTTAATCTTTCGACTGTCACCACCGATTTGCAAATTACCTATTCTTTTGAGCGCCCCGTTGATGGATTGCACGACATCTATTACGGATCTAAAACCCCCGTTTGTACTCCTTCAACAAGCACTGCCGTGACCGATTTGACTAACGACCTGCTCGATGAAGAAGTCCAGTTGACCTGCAGTAACGACAATCTCTCCCCCCGTTTTCTGGTGGCGATGAATACCGATGAGTCACATGCGTCGAAGTCGTCTGATCCTGTGGATATTATGATGCAGATTGAAGCTGCTACGGACCTTCCCCTGATTCATCTTCACAACAATCCGGAGCCGGCTGATTGCGAGAATACCTGTACTGAAAATGCCGATGGGACGAAAATTGATGATCCCGACGGGGATGGATTGCGCAATGATCTTTTGGATGGGGAGGATTGTGACAACTGTAACGATGTTTCCAATCCCGATCAAGCTGACAGCGATGGAGATGGCGTAGGGGATGCGTGTGAGGCCGTTCCCCCTGAGCTGACAGACGAGCCGGACCAGCCGGCAGAAGAGACGGTAGAAACTCCTGTTACGGAAGAAACTCCGGAGGAAGAAGACATTCCTGATACGGAGAGCGACGAAGAACCGGAAGAGGATTCGGTTGAAGATTCTCCTCCCGACACTCAAAATACCCCCTCTTCATTTATCCCTGATTGGGGAATGGATTTCAGGGGGTCCAAAACATCGTGCCGTTTGAACAGCACTTCTCAAAATGATTTTGGTTTTATGGAATCTTTGATTTTTCTTCTTATTCTTTTTCTGCCACGTTTCGTTCTCCATATCGGTAAAATTTCCAGCCCAGGTAGCTGTATTGAAAACAGGTGATCAGCGTGCAGAGGGCGGCAATCCAGACAAACAGGTTATTGATTTGAACCATCAGCGGTCGGGAGATCATCAGGAGTTTGTCCGGTTCTTTTTGGAGAAAAAAGAGAAGAAGAGAAAATCCCAGAACGCTGATTTGTGAAAATGTTGCCATTTTGCTGATGCGGGTTGGTTTGTAATAGAGGCGGATTTTCATCAGATTGAGGGCAATCACCCCAAAGACAATTCCCACGTCTCTTCCAATTACTAATCCGGTAAGCCACCAGGGAATAAAATCGATTCGAGAGAGAGTTACAAAACAAACGAGTACCAGCACTTTGTCAGCGGTGGGATCGAGAAACGAACCAAGCCGGCTTCTCATATTGAAACGGCGGGCCATCCAGCCGTCCAGAAAATCGGTGAAACCGGCCCCCCCCAAGATCACCATCGCGGTCAGATACGATTCATGAATGAAAAACCAGGGAAAGAAGGGAACCAGGATAATGCGCAAGATCGTGATAGCGGTGGCCGGCGTGATTTTTTTCTCGATCATTTTGACGGAACAGCTATCATGCCGGTTGCCGCATGTCAAAATCAACCCTCTATCTGGTCGACATCTCTTCTTACATCTTCCGAGCCTACTATGCGGTCAAGGCGTTGAAAACTTCCAAAGGCATTCCAACCAATGCGACCTATGGCGTGGTGACGATGCTGCTTCGACTCATCCGCGAAAAAAAACCGGATTATCTGGTTCTGGTTTTTGATTCTCCCGTTCCCACTTTCCGAAAAAAAATTTTTGCCGACTATAAAGCCAATCGTCCCCTCCCTCCGGAAGATTTGTCGGTTCAATTTGATCATATCAAGGAATTTATCAAGACGTTTCCTCTCTGCCAGCTCGAAGTGGCTGGTTTTGAGGCGGACGACCTGATTGCAACATTAGTAGCTCATTATAGAGAAGGGACAATGGGTGGCCGAGCTGGAGGGGGTCAACTGCCGGCGCGCAACGAAGTGAACACCGCCGGGGGAGGAAGCGAGGACAGGACCCATTGTCCCCATGAGGAGCGAGATTGTGTGATAGTTTCCGCCGACAAGGATCTGATGCAGCTCGTTGGTCCTGGGGTGGTCATGTACGATTCGATGAAAGAAAAATTTTTTGGCCCTAAAGAGGTGGAGGAAAAATTCGGCGTCGTTCCCGAGCAGGTTGTTGATCTGCTCGCACTGGCGGGGGATGCATCCGACAATATTCCGGGCGTTAAAGGGGTGGGGGAGAAAACAGCGGCCAAACTCATTCAGGAGTATCGGAGTCTGGAAAATCTTCTCGATTCGGCCGGTCAAATCAAGGGAAAGCTGGGAGCGAATCTGGTTCAATACAAAGCGGACGCTCTTTTGTCCAAGAAACTGGCGACTCTTCATGCCGATGTGCCGCTTGAAATCAGCTGGGAAGAAATGAAACTTCTTTCTCCGAATAATGAACGTCTTAATGAATTTTATAAAAAATTTGAGTTTCATCGCCTGATTGAAGAAACGGCGCAAATTTCCGGAAAAGAGGAAGTGATTACAGCCCAGAAAAAACCCCCCAAAGGATATGATCTGATCTTAACGGAAAACGATTTAGACCGGTGGGTGAGTCGGCTTGAAAAAGCCAAAGAGGGTTTCTCATTTGATACGGAAACAACCAGTATCGATCCGATGAGAGCTAAACTGGTGGGTTTGAGTTTTTCCGACAGGGAAGGAGAGGGATGTTATATCCCGCTTGCCCATTCTTACCTGGGGGCTCCCGCTCAACTTGAAACCCAAAAAGTGTTGGATAAATTAAGCCCCCTTTTGACCGACCCAAAAATCCCCAAATTTGCCCAGCATGCCAAATATGACATGGAAGTATTGGCGCGTGTCGGCTTGGTTGTTGATGGATTGCAGGGGGATTCTCTTTTGGCCTCCTATCTGATTAATCCGGAAGCCCCTCACAACCTCGATCGGTTGAGTCTGGAATATCTCAACTACACCACTCTTCATTTTGAGGAAGTGGTGGGGAAAAACAAAACCTTTGACTCTGTGGATCTGGAAACCGCCTGCCGTTATTCGGCGGAAGATGCTGATGTGACTCTTCGCCTGATACATTGTCTTCATCCCCTTTTGGAAAAAGAGAATTTGATCGATTGTTATGAAAAAATTGAGCTCCCCCTCGTTCCCGTTCTCAAGAAAATGGAAATGAATGGTGTTTTTGTCGATTGTCTTTATCTTGAAAAGCTGGGGGAGGAATTCGGATCGCGTCTGGTCAGGTTGAGCTCTGAAATTTGCGAAAATGCGAGCGTGGAATTCAATCTCAATTCCCCCAAACAGGTGGCGCAGATTTTGTTCACCAAACTGAATCTGCCCGTTATTCGCAAAACCAAGACCGGAGCCTCCACCGACATGGATGTTTTGACTGAACTGGCCCCCCTTCATCCAGTTCCCCGCCTTCTGCTGGGGTTCAGGACCCTTTCCAAATTGAAGTCGACTTACATCGATCAGCTTCAGCGGCTTATTCATCCTGAAACGGGGCGCCTTCATACGAGCTATAACCAGACAGTGGCGGCCACCGGCCGTCTCTCTTCCAGCGATCCCAATCTTCAAAATATTCCGATTCGGACGGAAGAGGGGAAAAGAATCCGGGAGGCCTTTCGGGCTCCCCCAGGTTTTGTTCTTCTTTCAGCCGATTATTCCCAGATCGAGTTGAGGTTGCTTGCCGCTTTTTCAGGGGACAAAAATCTGATCCAAGCTTTTGAAAGAGGGGAGGATGTTCATCGGATGACGGCGGAAAAAATTTTTGAAAAGAAAGCCGATGAGGTGACCGATGATTTGAGAAGTATGGCGAAGACAGTCAACTTTGGGGTGATCTACGGACAGACCCCTTTTGGTTTGTCCAAACAATTGGGGATTTCTGTCGCAGAGGCCAAAAAATTTATCGATTCATTCTACCGCCAGTTTCCTGCAGTGCAGGTTTATCGTGAAACTGTTTTAAAGGAAGCGTTGGGAAAAGGGGAGGTGCGGACCTGGCAGGGGCGAAGGCGGCTGGTTCCCGATCTGGCCAGCCGCAATCCAAATTTAAGGAACAATGCAGAGCGTGCTGCCTTTAACACTGTTTTTCAGGGATCAGCCGCTGACCTCATTAAAGTAGCGATGATCCGAATTGACCAGAAGTTGATTGATGAGAAGTTCAAGACAAAAATGATTCTTCAGGTTCATGACGAACTGGTTTTTGAAGTTCCTGAAGCCGAAAAAGAAAAAGTTCAAAAAATGATTGTCCATGAAATGGAAAATGCCATTCCCTGTCCGGTCGCATTAAAAGTTGACGTAGGTATTGGCCCCAATTGGGCTGAAGCAGATTAGAAAAAATTATTCTTTCTTGAAAACAAACCGGTAGCCGGAAATGGATATTTCGTCTCCCTCTTCCAGGGTATGTTCGTCAATCTTTCTTCCATTGACAAAAACGCCGTTGGAACTTTTCAGGTCGATCAAGATGTAGCGGTCTTTGTATTTGTTGATGGCGGCATGCTGACGGGAGACTTTGGCAGCGGGCAAAACCAGATCATTGGAAGGGGAGCGGCCGATGGAGACATTTTCCCCCAGTCGCACATCCGGAATTTGAGAATCTCCCTCCACAAAAATAAGTTTGTAGATTGAAAGCGAGCTTTCTGGAAAATGAGGTTGGGGGGTCAGAGACTGGCTGGACACTTGCTTCTGAGCCTCCTTGTTTTCGGTGAGAGAGATTTCCTCCAGAGGAAGTTCGTTTAATATATCCAGAATTGAATCAGCCCCCTCTTCTTTGCTTTTTGCACTGGCCTCCGGCGCTGCAGATGGCAGAGGAGGGGGAAGAGGCTTGTCCCCCGGCATGGGCTGAAGGGAGGGTTCTGAAATCTCATCAAAATAACCCGATTTTTCCGGCGGTACCTGATAAGGGGTTTCATCGGCGGGAGCGGTTGTTTTAATTCCTTTGGCTGTCTGATCCAATACAGGAGCTGATTCAAGGGACTGAGCTGCTTCTTTTTGAGGTAGAGGAGTTGATTCGAGAAAATCCGGCAGCGATGGTTTCTTTTCAGTTGATTCTACTGGTGGAAAAGGGAGCGAGGCCTCAGGAGCCGGAATTTCAGAGGTTTGCGATTTGGGACATTGTGTTGGTGCCCGGGGTGGTTGCATCACGGGTGGCGCCACCATGGTTCGCGTTGGTTCTATGGAAGCGGGAGGTATTTCAGGGACGAAAGCCTGCGGGGCGACCGGCATTTTATCAACAAGGGGAGGAGAAGGTGGTTTTTTCGGAAGCCCCAGGTCTTCCGGATCAAACAGTTCTTCGTGAAGTTTGACAAACGAATGAATTTTGGCGATCTCCCCCTGAAGCCTCTGGATTTCTCGGCTCTCGTATTCCTCCACCTCTTTGTATTGATCCGTGCTGAATTCTCCCAGATAGTTGCGAAACTGCGCCTCTTCCAGAATTTCCTTGTGCCGGTTGATGTCGATAGTGAGCTTTTCCCTCTGCATGTAAAGGTTTTTGAGTTCCCTGTTTAACAGCGATTTTTTTTCGTTCAGCAATTCGTTGATCGATTGGAGTTGCATGGCGTAATCGCGTGAGACTTTGTCAAAAACATTTCTGGAAACGCGACTCCGGTTGGTTTCCATTTTTTGAACACGCTGCTGGATCAAGTCCCGCTGGCTTTTGATCCGGGCGGTTTCCTGGATCAGTTCCTCGTTGGGAGAGTAGGTAGATGTTTGGGGATTATTTCCTTCTCTGATGGAGGAAACGCTCCCCCCCTGATTTGCATGGCTATCATCCAGGAGAGCAGCCACCGCCTTTAGATCGACCATTTTCTTGCGTGCCGTGCGGCGGGTCATCGGATTGTCGTTGGAATCGTCCATGTTTGATTGATTTTGATTCTAAATACCCCTTCTTTCTTTGTCAACGAAAGTTACAGTCACGCTCTCAGCCATACACGATGGGCCAGTCGCTGGCCCCTGAAAGCCGATCGCCCATGCAGTATCCGCCTGTTGTTCAAAAAAAACAGGCTTCCATGGGGGAGGCGATAACGCGATGGTTCGGCTTCGTCCAGATTATGTGAAAAAATTTCCAAAGCTTCTAGACGGTCAGCCTTAAGTCCCCTTTCAGCGGCGCCGGTTATGAACGTATCTTTCCGGAATCTGATCCGCTCTTCTGCCACTGATAAAATGGGCGCATCAATATATTCGGGGACATGCGGATTGACTGTGTAAGCGGTTGGGACCCGGATGGGATAGGGTTGTTGAAGCGCCTGCAAGGTGGTTTGTCCCCCTTCTGTTTCACCCATTCTTTTCAACAATTCATGCCCATCCAGCCACCAACTTTCTCCCCCCTGATCAGCCTGTGTGGCCATGTAGAGACCGACGAAATCGGGCGGTTCCCGTTTGTAAGCCCCATCGGTGTGCAAGGGGGCGTCCTGGTTATTTTGTGAAAAGGTGGAATAAGAACCCTGAATGGGGAGGGGTGTTATCGACCAGAGAATACGACCATATTGTGCATCGTGGGGAATCGGCATCCCCACGAAAACAGCCAGAGACAAAAAAAGAAGCCCCCGGTTTTCATCAGAATCGAGATCAGGCCATCCCTCCACCAGTGCAAACCCGTTTCCTGTTTCCAGATCCCTCCGTATTTGAGTGCCCAACAATGCTAATTCATGCCAAGCATCCCTGACTTGCTGGCGCAGAGTTTCAGTCAAAAGAGGATGATCAAGACCTCTTTCCCTGACCAAACCGCCGGTTCTTTGCCTGATCTCAAAAAGAGGTTCATCAACTTTCAAAGGTCTTACGTTGTAGGCAGGAGGAACACCAGAAGAGGGGAGCGGAATCGATTCAAAAGGGTCATTGGTCGACAATCCATGAGTTGGATAAGTCATGATCGGGCACTAACAACAAATGGTATTCACTTCAAGTGATGAGTATCTAAGCGGAGGGAGTTTCAGTACCAAGATGGCTTCCATTCCTTCGTATCTTTCCCATGACCGGCTCCTTCCTTGAAACCGGTCAACCCCTCTCACATCCTCATTTATAACGCAAATTCAGAGTTGACCCGGAGCGATTCTTTGAAGATCATTGAGTAATCATGAAAAAAAAGGTTTTTCAAATCGGGTTTGTCGCCGATCCGGTGGAAAGTTTTGATCGGGAGGCGGAGAGTACTTTTTTTCTGATGTTTGAGGCCCGGAGGAGGGGGCATCTCTGCTGGGTTATGGAGCCTCACGATATTTTTACGCACGATTCTGAAGTGTGGGGGATTGCCCAAGAAATTGAAGTTTCTCAAAACAAAAAAAAATTTGAGTACAAAATCAAATCTGTCAAAAAGATAAACATGGAAAAACTGAATTGTCTTTTTTTGAGAAAAGACCCTCCTGTCGATCTTTTTTATTATCAGCATCTCAATATTCTGGAGCTCCTGGAAGGAAAAGTTTTAATGATCAATGCTCCCCGCGGAATCAAAAAAGGGGGGGAAAAAATCTCCCCTTTTTTTGAACGAGATTTAAGTCCTCCATCGATCATTACCTGTTTGCCGGAGATCCTGGAAAAATTTATTCAGGCTCACGGAAAGATTGTCGTCAAACCGCTTCATTTAAGCGGGGGGAGGGGGATTTTTATTTTGAACCGACATGATCCCGACCGGTTCAGTTTGTTTGAAAGGGCCACTGAAAATTTTTTACAGCATGTTCTGTTGCAGAAATTTGTGACGGAAGCCCAAAAAGGGGACAAGCGGATTTTGCTTTTTAATGGAGAAATCCTGGGGGCTTTTGTCAGGGTTCCGGCCAAAAAAGATTTCAGGGGGAATCTCCATAGCGGCGCCCGGTTTAAAAAATCAGGTGTTACGCCTCACGAAAAAAAAATCATTTCTCAACTCAAATCCCGTATGATGGCTGACGGTCTTTATTTTGTGGGGATCGATTTTCTGGGCCCTTATGTCTCTGAAATCAACACCACTTCCCCGATGGGGATTCGGGAGGTGAATCAGTTGTATGGGACGCATTGTGAAGAAACGATTATTAAAGGAATTGAAAAAATGGTAGAATTCCAAGAGTAATGCCCTCATCCCATATCCTCCAATTTATCGGGGGGCTCGTTTTTTTCTTCTACGGCCTCTTTATCATCCATCAGGGACTCCAATTTTTTGCCGGCGATCGCCTGAAAAACATGATTGCCCGAACGACCGAAGGACCGGTTAAAAGCCTTTTCACCGGCATTCTGGTTACCTTCTTTTTTCAAAGTTCATCCGCTGTTACTGTGATGACCGCCAGTCTGGCGGGAAGCGGATTGATTACCCTCGAAGAAGCGATGGCAGTCGCCCTCGGAGCCGGAATTGGAACCACCTTTGTGGTTCTTCTGATTGCCGTTAAAAGCATTATCAGCTCGGGTATTATCCTGATTGCCATCGGGGTCGCCTTCAGGGTTTTTGGCGCCCGGCAGGTGGTTCGATTGACCGGCGATGTGTTGATCGGCTTTGGGATGGTTTTTTTTGGAATGCTGGTGATGGCTGAGGCGTCCACCCCTTTGAAGCATTATGAGTGGATGCCGCTTGTTTTTGAATTTATGGAAAAACATCTGGTTGTCAGTTTTCTTTTTTCAGCTTTGGTGACCGCCCTGGTCCACTCAAGCGGCGTGGTGTTGGGGATCGTCATTTCACTTGCCTATGCAGGGTCAATTACTTTCGAAGCCTCCATGCCTCTTATTCTGGGGGCCAATATCGGCACCTGTTTTACAGCCATCATCACAACTCTGGGGGCTCCCACGGAAGCCAAAAGGGCCGCTTGGGCCAATCTCCTGCTCCGGGTGGGAGCTGTCTTGCTGATTGTTCCGGTTTATTCTTATTATTTGAAATTCACTGTCTGGTTTAATGAATTGATTCTGGTCCATATGCTGGAACTTGAGGCTACCGTTCATGCGGGGATCGGTTTAAGCCATTTTCTTTTCAATGTTCTGGTCGCCCTGATTTTTCTCCCGTTTCTTCCTCTCGGAAAAAAGTGTGTCTGCTGGCTGATCCCCTCGCGGAATGAAGTGGAACCTTTTGGCCCGAAATATCTGGACAAAAATGCGTTGTCGACTCCCACTCTCGCTTTTGCGCAGGCAACGCGAGAAGTGATTCGTATGGGAGAGATCGTTCAACAAATGTTTCGGGAGAGTCTGTCCCTTTTTGAACGTTATGATCCTGACCGCGTATCCGATATCGAACAGCGCGATCATCAGGTGGACACCCTCTATAAAGCGACCAAATTTTATCTGGCCCGTCTGTCGGTGGGGGCGCTGAAAGAGGAGGAGGCTGATACCGAGCTGTATCTGATAACCGCTGCCAATGAGCTGGAAAGTATCGGCGACACCATTGACCGACATATTTTGCGGTTGGCCCACAAAAAATGGAACAAGGGGGTCAAATTTTCGGATGAGGGATGGAAGGAATTGGGCGAATTGCATCAGGGGGTGTTGTCCATGCTCGATCTGGCGCTGGCTTCTTTTTCAACTTCCAGTGAGGAGCTGGCCCGGAAGATGATCCATCATCAGTCTTTCTACAACGACCGCGAAGACCAGTTAAAAATTTCTCATCTGATGAGGCTCAATCAGGGGTTGCAGGAATCGATCGACACCTCCGCCATTCATCTGGAACTGCTCTCGTTGTTTCATCGAATCAATCTATCGCTTTTGACGATGGTGAATCATCTGCTGCCGGAGAAAATAAGGGTGCCAGGAGGTTTGGAGTAGAAGGATGCTTATCGACGCTCACTGCCATCTGAGTTTCAAGGATTACTTACCCGAAGAGATTCCGGTTATTCTGGAAAGGGCCAAGGCCCAAGGGGTTGAACGGTTTATTAATATTGGAGCAGGGGATGGTTTTGAGGGGAATTTGCGGGCGATTAAACTGGCCTCTCAGGATGCCAGCATTTACGCCACCGTTGGAATCCACCCGCATGATGCTCACATGGTTACTCCTGAAATGGTTTCCCAGATTGAAAAACTTCTGGAGCATAAAAAGGTGGTCGCTTTGGGAGAAATCGGGCTTGATTTTCATTACCGTCATTCCCCCGAAAATGTTCAGGAAGAAATCTTCGATCAGTTTTTAGAATTGGCCAAAAAAAGGAACAAACCGGTGATGATCCACGACCGGTCGGCAGAGGATAAAACATTTCAGCATCTTAAAAAAAGTGGCATTCAGGGAAATCGGATCATGATCCATTGTTTTACCGGTTCCGAAAGTTTGGCAAAAACTTACCTTGACTATGGATGCACCCTTTCGTTTACCGGCATTATTACTTTCAAAAAATCGGAGGAGCTTCGCCAGGTCGTTGGGTTTACCCCCTTAAACCAACTTTTGGTCGAAACCGATTCCCCCTATCTGACCCCCGAACCGTTTCGGGGAAAAAGAAACGAACCGGCGCACGTTCGCCTGGTGGCCGAAGCGGTGGCCCGAATCAAAGGGATTTCTTTCGAGGAAGTGGCCAATCAAACCTCCCGCCATGCGGCTGATTTTTTTGGTTTCTCACTGTAAATAACCGGTGATGGGTGGCCCGATCCCTAAGGGATCCCTTTGAGACTGGGGGCCCCCCCATGAGCGCCTGCAGATGGAGCCAAGAAATAATCAACTTTAGACGAAAAGCTTATCGACATCGAAGCCGTCGATTGGGGGTAAGGAGGGACAGGACCCGTCACCGGTTACCACTCTGACGCACTCCCCCTTGTTTCCTTTTCTTAAAGCATGCTAAAATGAATCTGAAAGGTGCTTGTAATTGTTGGATTTTTGACGCTTAAGGAGGCTTAAAATGGAATTTCGGACCGGAGGAGATCGTTGGGGGGGGCACCGGGTGCTTGAGCCAAAAGGGGTTTTGCCACAGGCCGCTTTGAGCCTGGATGTCAGTCTGCCGATCTTTGATAATGAAATGTTAATTTCTGTGGATCGCCTGCAACTGGATGCCGCCAGTTTTCAACAATTGGTAGGGGCACGGCATGCCGTGCCCGTACAAGACCAGATTTTAGACATCGTCAGTAAGCGTGGTAAAATGCACAATCCGATCACCAATTCCGGCGGCGTTTTTTTGGGAAAGATTGACGCAGTAGGACCGCGTCATCCCTTGGCTCAGAAAATAAAAAAGGGGGAGGAGGTTGTTTCCCTCGTTTCATTAACGCTGACTCCGTTGAAGATTGAAAAGATCAAAGCGGTCGAAGAAAAGACAGGGCAGGTGGTCGTTGATGGACATGCGATTTTATTTGAATCTGGTTTTTTGGCTCAAGTTCCAACTGATATGAACAGAAACGTGGTGATGGCGGCGCTGGATGTTTGCGGTGCTCCCGCGCAGGTGAACAAAAGAGTGTCGAGGGGGATGAAGGTTCTGATTATTGGTTTGGGAAAAGCGGGGCGGGCATCAGCCGTTCAGGTCGAACGGATGGGGGCAAAGCTTTTTGGAATCGATGCCAGCGAGGAAGCGGTTGACTGGTGCCGGCAGAATCTTTGTGGGACCTTTGCGGTTTGCAATGCGGCGGATGGCTTGAGCACTTTTGAATGGGCTCAAAAAGTAACGAGTGGTCAGATGATGGATTTGGTGATCAACACCGCCAGTCTTGAAGGAACGGAGATGGGTTCCATTCTGGCCGGCAGGGAGGGGGGAGAGGTTCTTTTTTTTGGGATGAACACTTCTTTCCAGAAAGCAATTTTAGGAGCTGAGGGGGTAGGTAAAAATGTGGAGCTGGTGATCGGGAACGGTTTTGTTCCGGGGCATGCCGAATTGATGCTTGGATTGGTGAAAAGTCACCAGCCGTTGAAGAAATGGTTTGAGGAAAAATTTTCATGAACTGGCAACGATTCAAAAAATGGGCTCATGTCACGCCCGAGCAATGGAACGACTGGCGCTGGCAGTATCAGAACCTTGTTACCACACCGGAGGAACTGATCGAACTCTTTCCGGAGTTTGAACAAGAGGTTGAAGATATTCGCCTCACTCTCGGAAAGTACAAATTTTCATCCTCCCCTTATTATCTTTCATTGATTGATCCAACGAATCCTGAAGATCCGATCAAACTGCAGACGGTTCCTTCAAGACTGGAAATGAACATCGAGGCGGGGGTTGATAGGCGCGATCCTCTGGCGGAGGATCGGGATATGCCGGTGCCGGGGTTGGTCCATCGTTATCCCGATCGGGTTCTTTTTTTGATCACCGAAATCTGCACCCTCTACTGCCGTTTTTGCACCCGCAGGAGAGTGATTCTGGAAAAAGAATCGCATATCGATCGTCAAATCGATCAGGGAATCGATTACATCAAAAAAAATCCTCACATTCATGACGTGATTATTTCTGGTGGAGATGCCCTCGTTGTGGGGGAGAAGTTGTTAGAATCGGTCATGAGTCGTCTGCGGGCGATTCCTCATATCAATATTATTCGACTTGGGTCGAGAATTCCGCCGGTCTGCCCCATGAGAATTACGCCGGAACTGGTCAACATGATCAAAAAATATCAGCCGGTTTTTTTCATGACCCATTTCAACCACCCCTTCGAAATCACCCCGGAGGCAAAAAAAGCTTGTGCCCTTCTGGTGGATAATGGTATTCCTGTTATGAATCAGGCTGTTTTATTGCGAAAAATTAATAGTTGTCCGGTCGTAATGCGAAAGCTCTGTTATGATCTGATCTCAATGCGGGTGAAGCCTTATTATTTATATCAGTGTGATTTATCTGAGGGAATTGGCCATTTTAGAACCCCGGTTGCTAAAGGGATTGAAATCATGGAGTCCTTGAGAGGGCATGTTTCTGGATTGGCTGTTCCAACTTATGTGATCGACGCTCCGGGAGGAGGAGGTAAAATTCCTCTGGGGCCCAATTATCTGATGAGCCATAGCGATCACAAAGTTATTCTCAGAAATTACGCCCAAAAAATATACGAATATAACGAGCCGCTAGAGACAGATTGCCGCTGTTCGACGACCGAGGCGATTAAGAAAGCCTTGGATGTCCAAACTCAATCTTGATCGGGACAAGATCGACCGGTGTCGTGAACTGGCCGAATCGGTTGTCCACCCTATTCAGAAGTATATTGATCTTCATTCCACTCTTTCCATCGAAAGATCGACCCTTCGTTTGATGGGATTGTCCGAAGCACTAGAGGTGCACAAGGGGGAGACTTATCCTTTGGCCAATCTGGTGATTGACCGAATCGATCGGCAAAATATTTCAATGGGAGTTTCCCCCTGGATTGCCGCTGCCAAAATCAAACATCCCCGATTGAATCTTTTTGAGATCGCCCAAAAAACAGCGGAAGGGGAGATCAACTTGAATCAACTCCCCGAGCCTTCACCGGATGAGACGGCGCGCATCCTTCAACCGCTGGTAAACGAGGCGGTTAAAAATCTGGATCAGGCCCGCCGGATCCGGGAGGACAAAAAAAATCGCTATGCCCGTGTTTGGCCCCCCTTGCGTTATCTGATCGTCGCGACCGGAAATATTTATGAAGATGTGAAGCAAGCTGTAACGGCCGCTCGAAACGGCGCCGACATCATTGCTGTCATTCGGTCAACGGCGCAGAGTCTGCTTGATTATGTCCCGCATGGCCCCACCACCGAAGGGTATGGAGGGACTTACGCCACGCAGGAAAATTTCAAAATCATGCGGAAAGCGCTTGATGAGGTATCCGAGGAGACCGGCCGGTATATCCGGCTCTGCAATTATTCGTCCGGTTTGTGCATGTCGGAAATTGCGGTGATGGGGGCTTTTGAGCATCTGGATTATCTTTTAAACGATTCCATGTATGGCATTCTCTTCCGGGACATCAACATGAAACGAACTTTTGTCGATCAATATTTTTCACGTCTGGTCATTGCCAAGGCCGGAATCACGATCAACACCGGCGAGGATAATTATCTCACCACGGCGGACGCCTACCATAACCATCACCAGGTGTTGGCTTCTCAATTTATCAACGAACAGTTCGCTAAAAACGCAGGCCTTAAGGATGAACAGATCGGTTTGGGGCATGCGTTTGAAATGGACCCCAAAATCGAGGACAGTTTTATTTATGAAATGGCGATGGCCCAGCTGGTGCGGGATGTTTTTCCCCGTCATCCGATCAAATACATGCCCCCCACCCGCCATATGACGGGGGATATTTTTTACAGCCATGTTCTGGACGCGATGTTTAATCTGGTAGGGGCGGCCACCAACCAGGAAATCCAGCTTTTGGGCATTCCGACCGAAGCGCTCCATAATCCGCACTTGCAAGACCGCTATTGGAGCCTTCAGGCGGCCAATTATATTTTTAACGCGGCGGGATCGTTGTACGAAGAAATTCAATTTAATCCCAACGGGCGTCTGGTGCGGCGGGCCCGCACTATTTTGGATACGACCTTGGACTATCTGGAAAAAATCAGGACCATTGGCTTGATGGAGGCGATTGAGCAGGGATTTTTTGCGAACATGGCCCGATCGAGGGAGGGGGGAAAAGGATTGGAAGGGGTTTTCCAAAAGCAGAGAAGGTATACTAATCCGTTTTTGAAGAAATTGATATCGACAAACAGGTAAGGGCGAACCTTGTGTTCGACCATAGAACGGGCGATGACAAGCATCGCCCCTACAAATAAATATATGCCAAAGATCATCCGCCCCTATGGCGACCAGACAAACGACGGCGTTGTTCAGTTGTCTTTTACGCTCCCTATTGGTGTTTCACCGGAGGCGCGTCAAGCGGCGGTTGAATTAGCCAAAAAAATGGGTTTGGATAAAATTCTGGTCGCCACGATGGAATCGATCGACGAGAATTTTTCATTTTTTGTCGTTTATGGCCGGTGTCAGCATGACATCAACATGGATGATATCAAGGTAGTTAAAATTGAAAATCCTCTTTTGTCTTTTGATGAGATTAATGATTTAATCAAGGCCAAAATTGGCAGAAAACTGGTTGTGGTAGGGGCTTGCATCGGATCGGATGCGCATACGGTGGGAATTGATGCCATTTTTAATCCCAAGGGATTTAATCATGACTGGGGATTTGAACGCTATCCGTGGTTTGAAGCGCATAATCTCCGAGCCCAGGTGAGGGTGGAAGAATTGGCTAAAAAAGTGGTCGATCTCAAGGCGGATGCTGTTTTGGTTTCACGTGTGGTCACCCAGAGGGATGAACATATTGTGGAACTGAAAAAATTTTTGGAGCAGGTTAAAAATACGGAAGGAGTTCAGTCCCATTTGATTAAGATCTGTGGCGGCCCACGCATTACCCACGCAGAGGCTTTGAGTTGGGGGTACGATGCGGGGTTTGGACCGGGTACCAGACCCTCGCAGGTGGCCAGTTTTATTGTGCACGAATATTTAAAGAGAATGTAGGGGCGAACCTTGTATTCGCCCATAAAACGGGCGATGACAAGCATCGCCCCTACGGTTAATTATGCCCCAAAAATTATCGATCACATTACGAACCCGCATTTCCCCTTCCGACATCCATTACGCCGGCGGGATTGCCAGCGGCGCCAAAGTCATGGAACTTTTTGGGGACGCGGCCACCGAGCTGTTGATCCGGCATGATGGAGATGAAGGACTGTTTCGGGCTTACCAGTCGGTTGATTTTCTGGCGCCGGTCAAGGCTGGTGATTTTCTGCAAGTGACGGCCACACTCACGCGTGTTGGAAACAGTTCCAGGGATATTGAATTTAAAGCTTATAAAGTCATTGAAGAAGGGAAACAGGTTTTGGACCCCCCGCTTCTTGTTGCCAAAGCTCAAGGAACGTGTGTTGTCAGAAAATGAATCCTCTCATTGTAACAGTGGCTGGGGTGGGAGCCGAACTGACCAAAGACCAAACCCCTTATTTGCCGGTTACTCCGCAGGAAATTATCTTTGAAGCTGAAAAAGTTCATCAGTTGGGAGCCCAGATCTTTCATCTTCATGTCCGGAATGATCAAGGAAAGCCAACCCTCAATCCGGACAGGCTCCGGCTAGTGATTGAAGGGATCCGAAAGAAAACGAATCTCATCATCCAGGTTTCGACAGGGGGAGATGTTCATGATTCGTTTGAATCTCGCATAAAAACGCTCGATACCGGTCCCGAAATGGGGTCGTTGACTCTCGGTTCTGTCAATTTTGGCCGGGAAGTTTTTTTAAATCCCCTTCCCTTGATTGAACAGCTAGCCCAAAAAATGCAAGAGAAAAAGATAAGACCCGAACTCGAGATATTTGATGTTGGAATGATGGATACCGCTCTCTATTTAATCAAAAAAGGATATCTCGAACCCCCTTTTCATTTTAATGTTATTCTGGGAGGGCCTGGATGGCTCTCCGCTACCGTAGAAAATCTGGAGTTCATCCTGAAAAAAATGCCGCCGCACTCCTCCTGGTCTGCTTCGGGTATTGGCCGGGCCCAATCTTCCATGATAGAATATGCGGTGAGTCATCAAGGGCATGTACGGACAGGGTTGGAAGACAATATTTATATTTCAAAAGGAGTGTTGGCCAAAGGGAACGTTGAATTGGTGGAACAGGTTTTAGGGTTAGCAAAAAAATATAAACGAAAAATTGCAACGGTGAAGGAAGCGAGGAAAATTTTATGCCTGGAATTGGTGTGATCTTAAATCCTTATTCCAAACGGTACAAAAAAAACCCGGACGAAGTGAAACGGATGGCCTTTGTGGTGGGAGACAAGGCGTCGTGCAAGGCGACCGAGGATTTGCACGATTTGAGAAGGGTGGCCGAGGAATTCAAAACGCGCGACATCGATATCCTGGCGATCAGCGGGGGGGATGGAACCAATCATTGCACATTGACCACTTTCATTCAGGTTTATGGTGAGAAACCTCTCCCTAAAATTGTTCTCCTTCGGGGGGGGACTCTCAATACGGTGGCGAACAGCCTCGGGATTTGGGGTTCGTCGGAGAAAATTCTTTCCAACCTGCTGGTCAAGTATCATGAAGATATTCCATTTGAAACCCGGGAGGTCAACCTAACCAATGTGAACGGGGAGTATGGTTTTATTTTTGGCGTGGGAGTGGTCTACAATTTCATGGAAGCCTATTATGCTCATACCGATTTAAATTCTCTGGTGGCCGCCTGGACTCTGTTTCGGTCGATCGCTTCGGCTCTTGTCAATGGCCCTTTTGCCCGAAAAATGTTTGACCGGTTCGATGCGGAAGTAATGGTGGACGGGAAAAAAATTCCCTATGCCAATTATTCAGCGGTTTATTCCGGTTCCATCAGCCAACTGGGGCTTGGCGCCAAAACTTTTTATCTGGTTGATCGTTACCCCGGCAAGATTCACGCTTGCTGTTTTTCACTCCCTCCGCGCAATATCCTTCCCTATGTGCCCTGGATGTATTTTGGCAAACCAAACGGCTCCCCCAATATGATTGAACAGGCCGCGTCAGAGATGATTATCAAACCTTCCAAGCCGCTCCCCTTTACCATTGACGGCGATATGAAGCCACCGGCCCATGAATTTCGTGTCACCTGCGGGCCTAAGCTGACGGTGTTGGTGAAGTAGGAGTAAGCCCCAAATAGCTCATCACTTTTTTGAGATCTTCCCAGACGGCCCGTTTCATATTGGGGTTTCTGAGCAGGAAAGCAGGATGATAGGTAGGCATGATTTTGGTACAGCCGTAATCAAAAAAATCACCGCGCAGTTTGGTGATTGGGATTTCTGTTTGAAGCAGAGTTTGAGCGGCAAACTTGCCGAGGCAGACAATCACGCGAGGATTAATCGCTTCGATCTGTTTTTTGAGGAAAGGGATGCAGGTGGCAATTTCATCCGGTTCGGGATTTCGGTTGCCGGGAGGGCGGCATTTGACGCAATTTGCAATATAAACATCGCTTCGCGTCAAACCCATCGCCTCAATCATTCGGGTGAGAAGCTGGCCGGCCCGTCCCACAAAAGGTTCCCCCTGAAGATCTTCATCGGCCCCCGGCCCTTCCCCCACGAACATGAGCGCCGCGTTAGGATTGCCGACGCCGAAAACCAGATGCGTTCTCCCCTTGTGAAGCCGACAACGGGTGCAGTCGCCTATTTCTGCGCGAATCATCTGGAGGGGCGCTGTTGCCGCGACCGTTAAATGGGTATCAGGTTTTGGGATTTCGCGGATTCCCTCTTCAAGAGCCCTGTTTACATGTTGCTGAAGGGAGCTCTTGATCGATGGAGTTATAACGGGTAACATGACTTAAAAATGATCTTCCTTCTTTTTTTCTTTTTTCTTCTTTTCCCTTTTTCTGCTTATGCTTGGGGGCCGATCACCCATCTGGAGTATGCGGGACATGCCCTTGCCTCCCTAGCCCTTTTTGCCCCCTGGGTCAAGAAACTGATCTCCCGTTATCAGGATCATTTTCTCTACGGAACCGTGGCGGCCGACATCACACTGGGGAAAAACGCGCGGGGGTATTTGTACAATTGCCACAATTGGCGGGTCGCCTTTGAGCTGTTGGAACACAAAGCCAGGAAAGACCATCAGCGGGCTTTTATGCTCGGATATTTGGGACATTTGTCAGCTGACACGGTGGCCCATAATTTTTTTATTCCCTTCAAGATGGTAAGAAGTTGGAACACCAAATTTTTGAACCATGTTTATTGGGAGATGCGTTTTGATCTGTCGGTTGGGGATAAATATTGGAACATGATCGGTGAATTCCAGGATTCCAAATATGCAACAGATGATTCTCTTTTGGAAGGGCATTTGAAAAGGACTTTTTTTTCTTTCAAGACCAACAAGAAAATATTCAACAGTCTTCTGGTCATTCAACGGATGAAACATTACAAAAAGCTGGCCCATATCTATTCAAGGTTTTCCAACTGGAAGATTGCCGAGGAAGATTTGCATATGTACAAAAGAATGGCCGGGGAGGCGATGGTCAATTTTTTAAAGAATCCGGAAAAATCATATTGTCTTAAAGCCGATCCGACCGGAAAACTGAAAATCATGTACGCCCGGGATGCCGTCCATCAAATCCGCCATGCGACCAAAACTTTTCATATAAAGGAAAAAGGAACTTCAGAATTCCTACTAGAAGTTAAAAAGAGTTTAAAAAATGGAATTTACGAGCCGGTCAGTTATCCTCAAATTGAAAATTTTTACTATCGTTAAGAAGCGAATGCAGGTGACAGAACGCCATGAGCGACAAAGGTTACGGGACCGGTCATCTCCATTTTATTGTTCTTTAAGATTTCAATTTCAATTTGCCCCCCCGGCATCTGAACCGTCACTTTTTTATCCACCAACCCCAGTCGATGAACCGCGGCCGCAGAGGCGCAACTACTGCTCCCCGACGCGAGCGTATAACCGGCCCCCCGTTCCCAAATCTGAATTTGAATTGTATTTCTATCCACCACTTTGACCAACTGCATGTTGATCCGATTGGGAAACTGGTCATGGTTTTCAACCAGAGGCCCCATTTTCCGCGTCATTTTCTCTGTAATTTTTGGAAGAGGAATAACGCAGTGGGGATTTCCCACCGAAACGCAGGTAACGCGGTATTTTTTTTCTCCTATTGTCAGTTCCTCGTTGACCACTTCACGCGAGGGACCTTTAACCGGAATTTTATCTGATTTGAAAGTAGCATGTCCCATGTTCACTTTAATTAAATCCGAATTTTTTACAAATGCAACTTGAACAACTCCCCCTTTGGTTTCTAGCTCAAAGGGCTTCTCTTTTGAGACGTAACCGAGATCGAAAAGGTAACGGGCAAAAATCCGTATTCCATTCCCGCTTTTTTCCGCCTCGCTCCCGTCCGGATTGAAAATTTGTAATGACAAAGATTTTTCCGCTGGCCCATACAAAATACCATCCGAACCGATTCCATAATGACGATGACAGATAAGTTTGATTTTTTCCGGCGTCCATGACAGGGGGTGATCCAGCTTGTTGGGGTCGATCACAATGTAATCGTTTCCCAGGGCATGATATTTGTAAAAAGGAATATCCACGACTTCATTTATCTTGCCATTTAAGTATCTTCATGTTCAAACAAAAAAATGTTTTTTTATTTTTTTGTGAGTCTGGTTCTGTTGTTTGTCCTTTCAATGGATGTGCTGGCTTCAGGCAATATAGCGGCAGTCTGTGGCCCTGCGGGTAAAAGACTGGTTCACGTTTTCAAACCCGACGGTACTTCCCAGAAAAGTTTAACCGGAAAAGGGTATTATTTATCCCCCAGTTTTTCTCCCGACGGCAAAAAAATTATTTTTACCTCCCTTAAAAAAGGGAGAACCGAGATTTATACTGTCAATAGCGGGGGAGGGGGGTTGAAGCAAATCACGCGGAATGGTCGCACCAATTTAACTCCTGTTTTTTCTCTGGATGGAAGAACGATTGTTTTTGCCAGTTCCCTGGGAGGGACAACCGATCTTTATCAAATGGAAATCAAGGGGAAAGAGGCGACTCCTTTAATGAAAGATTTTCCCATTGATTTATCCCCCCAATTTTCTCCCGATGGAAAAAAAATTGTTTTTGCCTCCGAACGGGGAGGAGGACTTCATTTGTTTTGGGGAGACATGACAAAAAGGATCTGGAGTCAATTAACAACTAACGGTTTTCAAAACGACCAGCCCGACTGGTCTCCTGACGGCAGTCGGATTCTCTATGCCTCACGCGAAAAAAATGGGGGGTTTGACATTTATGTTGTTGATATAAACGATCGAAGGGCAAATCGTCTGACAAGCATGCCGGGGGACGAAGAATCTCCCACCTGGTCTCCGGATGGCACTTCGATTGCTTTTGCAGGATCGAAAGGCATTTATGTGATATCTGCCAGCGGTTCATCTCCCACTCTTGTTTCAAATACGGAAGGATGTATTCAGCCCGATTGGGGGCCGTCGGAATAAATCAGCTCAATCTTCTTCTTCGTCCTCCCCGTTTGCAAGTGCAAAGCCTTCCTCTATTTCCTCATCATCTTAGTCTCCGAAATGGCTTTTTCTTCTACTTGGGGTGGATTATTGGACGATTTTCGAACCGCTTGCAAGGAATTTGCAATGGCGGCGTAAAGTTGATGCTTTCAGTTATTGTTTAAAAATATGGCTATCAGCAATTCAGGTCTATACATCCATGGTTGGAAAAACATTGCCCAGACGATCGGTGTGAGTGAAAGAACCCTTAAACGTTGGCACTACAGCAAGCTCCGTTTGTCATTGAAACATTGGGGATCTCATGGCAGAAATCCTTCACGTATTTGCATATCAAGATATACGCTAATGGTGTGGTTAGAGCATTTGACAAAGAAGGCTAAACCAAAAGGGGATTTTTTAGGATCAAATAAACTGACACGAAAATGGCATGAACATGACACGCCCTATCACAGGGAAGACAGTTGACTATTGGGAACGTTCTATAGCTTTCCAGACGTTGATTCAAACAATTGAACGTGAAGAACAACGAATTGCCAGTTATGAGCTTTTGATGCAACCCATCATCATTGCTGACCTGTTTGACAAGATTATGAATAAGACAACAGACAAGTGGACCATTTTTAAAGCTACAAAAGCTATATTGAGAATTGGGGGTATTGATCAATGGAAGCGGATCTAACCGTGAAAGTATAATTAGTTGGTTATCTGAGACTGATCTCGAGGCGCCGCCCCATGACAGCCGCAAATTTGATCAACGTATCAACCCCGATATTGGCTTTAGGGTCACTGATAATCCGTTCCACCTGAGATTTACTCGTTCCCATAAGGCTGGCCAACTTTCTGACTGACAAACGGGACTTCTTCATGGCACCTCTCAAACGCTCTGTCAGTTTTAATCTTTCTCTCTCTTTCAGGAACAAAGCATAGAATTTTGGGTTTTTGAGGTCTCTTTTCAGGTCCTTGTGAAAATCTCCACCTGTTCTTATCATAACACCTCCTTATGAGCCCATTCGTTGATAGGCTGTCTCTATTTCTCGACGGGGTGTTTTGTCGGATTTCTTTCGAAAGGCATGCAACAAAACAACCCTCCTCTCATGGTAGCAATAAAAAATTCTGTGGCTTCCAGGCCTCAGTTCGTAAAGACCGGCATAACCGGCAATTTTCTTGGCGTGGGGTTCATTGAGCACCACTTTTTCAGACAGGTAATCAATCAATGCTTTTGCCTTTGCCCGATCTTTATCCGGGAGCGATTCAATGTACTCCCTGACTGGATGGTCCCCCCGTTCTGTCTCATAATAAGTGATTCCGATCCCCACTGAGATTAAGTGTACCTATAAATAGGGACAGTGGTCAAGATAATAAATGACTGGGGGGATAAATTCTATGGTATGCGCCCCTGAGGCGGGAGGGATTTGATGGGGAATTGAGTTGAAGGGTTGCAGGCTTTAGGGATCTGGAGTAAATCCGGGTTCTAGAAAGGAGTCTGCAATGGGAAAGACACGAAGGAAGTTTTCTGTAGGGTTTAAACAACAGGTTGTGGAGGAGATTGAGAGTGGTCTTTTGACAACAGGAGAAGCCTTTCGGAAGTATGAGATTTCGGCGGGGGCCATCAATCGGTGGATTGAAAAGAGGCAGGAAGGGATGTTGGTAGAGAAGCCGACGACGGAGGAGAAAGCCCTCCGTGCTGAGAACGAGAAGTTGAAGGCAAAGATTGGTGAGCTGACGATGCAGGTTGATCTTTTAAAAAAAGATGAAGGCGATGGTGGATGCGAATCTTCGGGACCGGATTGAAGCGATTCAGGCGGAGTTTCCCCGGTACGGATATCGGCGGTTGAAAAGGCATTTGGCCCGTGAAGGGGTGATCGTGAATGAGAAGCGGATACGGCGAGTGATGAAGGAATACGGGTTATATTCGGATAAAGACCTGTTTTGTTTATCTGGCGGTCAACCCTTACGACCATGCCTATGCCGAGAGTTTGATGAAGACGTTAAAGCACGAGGAGGTTTACAACAAGAAAAGGCTTCATTCGGCCTTGGGATACTTACCACCGGATGAGTTTGAACAGTCGATGCTGGAAAAAACAAAAACCGTCTG
>SBBF01000076.1 GCA_005240075.1 Nitrospira sp. | reverse complement strand
GGGGTCCGGGGGGCAAGTAAAACGAGCCCCCCGATCAGATAACCCGATGGTACTTGTCCCGTACGGGGCTGGGAGAGTAGGTCGCTGCCGGATTTAAATTAAGAATCCCCAATCACGCAAGTGGTTGGGGATTTTTTTGGCATTGAAGCGACCTACTCTCCCAAGGCCGGAGGCCGTTGAGGGGGAGGCTCCAGCGGCTTGGCCGCTGGAGGGGGCGACGCTTAGCCCCTGTGATGCCTAGGTCGCTGCCGGATTTAAATTAACCCTGTGAGATGGCGGCTCGGCCCGTGGGAGAAGAAACTCTCTCATGGGCCAAGCCTATCTCACAGGGTTTTTTATTGTCTTAAAAGTTTTCTGGTGAGATACTTAATTTATGCAGCAAAAAGAAATTTACAAGCAGCATCGTCTTTTAACAGCTTTGAGTAAAAAACATCCCAATAAATATGTGGCGATGGTTGGAAGCAAAGTCATTGCTTTCGGATCCAATCAGCTGGATGCTTTTAAAAAGGCGGAAAAGAAAATCAAGGATGCTAATCAAACCATAGGTCTGTTTTATCTCCCGGGCAAAAAGAAAACTCTCTATCTTCTTCTAAACCGATGATTTCCGTTCCCTATAAAAAGTTTGAAGGCAATGTACTTTTGCCGTTTGCTCCATTGGCTTTGAAGAGTTCTTCTGGAATGCCGACCTATCTGGATGCTTTTGTTGATTCGGGCGCCGACTATTCCATTTTTCATGCCGATCTGATGACGATTTTAAAGTTGAATCCGAGACAAGCGAAGATTAAGAAGGTCCAGGTAGGTGATGGTGATTATATCAAGACATATCCGTTTCTAATCGATGTGGAATTTTTCGGAGAAACTTTCAAGGCCCCCATCAATTTTTCAAAAGAACTCGGACCAGGGTTCAATCTTCTAGGCCGCGCCGGTTTTTTCAATCGCTTCCGCTTTTGTTTCGACGACAAACACCATGTTTTGATTCTAACGCGACTGTAGCTTTTAGCAATGAAGCGGGTTTTTTATTGTCTCCATTTATGGAAATTCAAGTTATCAATAGTCCGAGCGACATCGCCCTCTGCTATGAGACCTTTTTTAATGATAACCTATCGATATGATGTGCCTTTGGATTTTAATAAGTCATAATTTTGACCTATACAAAGCATACAAAAACTAATAAAATGCAATTATCGGGGAAGAAGGGGGGCTCGGATGGGAACCAAGGGCAACGGCCGCAAGCGGATATTGCTGGTCGATGATGAATCCGATCTGATTGAAAATCTTCAATGCAGATTAGATGCTTTTAATTATCAGATTATCACTGCAAAAGATGGAACGGATGCTTTGAAGAAAGCCCAGTTGGATCATCCTGACCTGATTTTTCTTGATATCCTGATGCCGGTCATGGATGGCTACGAGATCTGCTCCCAATTGAAGAAAGATCCTTCCACCAAAAATATTCCGATTGTCATGCTGACCGCTTTGTCATCTGAGAAGGATGCAATCAAAGCACGGGAAATGGGAGCCGATGACTACATTGCAAAGCCGTTTGAGATTCGTGAAATTTTAAACAAAATTCATGTTTACGTAAAATAATTTCAGCTTCTCTTTTTTCTTTATTATCTTTATGATCACCTCCATTCATGGCCCAGACTATTGTTGGCATCGATCTTGGCAGTTTTTCAGTCAAGGTGAGCCTCTTAGAACGATCTCTTCGCGATTTTGAACTGGTCTGGTTTGGGGAACAACCGATCAACCAGGCCTCCAGGCTTACTCATGAAGAAGCCTCAGCGGCCGCTCTCCGCGTTCTGCTGGAAAAAAAACAGATTCCTCTCGACAACGTGGCGGTCAATTTTCCGGCCCATCATCTGGCCTGCCGCGTCTTGGAGCTCCCTTTTACCAATATCAAAAAGATCGAGCAGACGCTCGATTTTGAGCTGGAGAATTACATTCCCCTCCCTCTGGAAGAATTGTTGATTGACTACCACATTCTCTCCATTGAGGAAAATCGATCGACAGTGCTCACCGCCTATGTTCCCAAGACCCGTTTTGTCCGGTATCTGGATGCTCTTCAGTCTGCGGGGGTTGATCCCCGATTTGTGGGGGTGGATGCGATTGATTTGTCCCACATTGCCCAGATTGCGCTCGTGCCTCAAGAGGGGGTTTATGCGTTGATGGATATTGGCCATGAAAAAACGAACGTGTGCGTCATGGAGGGACAGAAACTGTTGTATGTTCGCTCCGTCACAGTGGGAGGTTTTCATTTTACCAGGGTCCTGCAAAAAGCCTTCAAACTCAATTTCGAAAAAGCGGAAGATTTGAAGCAGGATCGGGGAAGGGTCTCCCTCTCTGAAGAGGGGCTGGACCAGGTGTCGCGCAATCTCAATCAGGTAGCCCATGAACTCTTGAGTTTTATCAGACAGACTTATCTTGGTTTCAAGCATCTCTATGCCGACAAGGAATGGAGCGCGATTTTTTTGTGCGGCGGAGGGGTGCGGTTGAACGGCTTGAGTGAAATGATTTCCTCCACATTAAGAATCAATGTCGCTTATCTGGAGTGCCTCGATTTGATCCATCATCGACTTCCTGAACCGGACAGTGTTCGGGATGTGGTTTCCCTGTCATTGGCCCAGACCCTCAAGGTCATTTTTTCCAACAAGGCGGTGAAGATCAATTTCAGGAGGGGAGAATTTGCCTTCCAAAGAGATATCAAGGCGCTGGGGGGGGATATCAAGCAGTTGGGGCTTTGGCTCGGGCTGGTTTTTGTTCTCGGTCTTTTCAATTTTCTTTTTTCCTGGTACATCCTGCAGATGCGGATTTCAAAATTCAACAGTCAGGTTGTGAAAGAGGTGAGCAAGGTTCTGCCGGAGGCCAAAGGGGGGATGAAAGGGGAGGGGAGCGCCAAAAAATTGCTGACCACGTTGAACAGCAAAATTGGAGAGGTTCAGATGGAACTGGATGCTCTGGACAGTTCACGTCAACCCAAAGTAGCCGCTCTCCTTTTGGAAATTTCCCAAAAAATGCCGTCCAAAGATGACGTCACGGTCGACATCGATGATTTTAATTTTACGGGAGACCATCTTCGGTTGGATGGAAGGGCGACGTCGTTTGAAGCGGTGGACAAGATCAAGAATGCCCTGTCCACTTCGGTTTACTTTAAAGGGGTCGCCACCCAGAACGTGGCGAAAGGGGTGAGGGATGAAATCAAGTTTTCATTATCCCTCGACGTGGTGATGCCGGAAGAAGGGGAAGGAATAAAAGAACCGACCAAGGAGCCCGAAAGAGAACCTGCTGAAGATAAGAATAGCGAAAAAAAGGAAAAAGCTTAATGGCAGAGAAGAGATCTAAATATGGTTTGCTGGGGCGGTTGAATTTTGAGGACTTGTACAATGGTTTTTTGGGGCTGGAAACCAGACAACAGACCATGATTGTGGCGGCCGTGGTTGTAGTTTTGATTCTCATTCTGGTTCTTCCCATTTCGTGCGCCTCGTCAAGGCTTGCGGGATTGGAAGGGGATTATCAGGAGGGAAAAAAGAAAATGGGGGAGCTGGTTGATCGATTCCGGGTTTATCAATCGGCCAAGGCGAAGCTGGAGAAGATTAAAGCCCAATTTGACAAGGCCAAGGGAGAATCGTTGACGACAGTTTTGGAAACGTTGGCCAATGAAGAGGGGATCGGGGAAAATCTGGAGAAGTTGAGGCCCATTAATCTGGAAACGACCGATATCTACGATGAAACAGGGGTTGATGCCACCGTGGGAAAAATTTCTCTGGAACAAGCGGTTCATTTTATTCAACGTGTGGAAACGGAGACGAGGCTTCCGATGCGAATCAAGAAAGTTCAGATGAAACCAGGTTATCAAAACAGGGACCTGATCACTTTGACGTTGCAGATTTCGACGATCAAACTGAAAGGAGAATCGGTTGAGTAAACTGGGGCAGACAGTTCTGACGGTGGCGGCCGGCATCTTTTTTTTCTTTCTTTTTTTACTGCTTCTTTTTCCTTTTGACGCGGTTTTCCGCCATTTTATTTCCCAAATCGAGGAAAAAAGCGCCGGCAATTACCGGTTGGTTGTCCAGGAAATTAAACCAAGTTTGGTTTTTAAGACTGTTTTCAAAGGGGTTCAGTTTTACCATAAAAAAGAAACTACTGAAGAACTCTGGTTCGATTTGAAAGAAGTCCGACTGGGGATTCGTTATCTTCCTCTGCTGGCCGGAACTTTGAAGTCATCTTTTGTCGCCAAAGCGGAGCAGGGAAAAATGGAGGGGGATTTCTCTTTTTCTCTCTCGGGATCGGAGTATGAAATCAGGTCAAAATTAGCCGATATTAATATTTCAGATTTCAATTATGTTTCAATTAAATCTGGAATACGTCTTAATGGAATACTTAATGGCAACATGAATCTGTTGATCGACCCGGTTCGGGTCAATCGGAATGAAGGAACTATTGATGTAACGTTCAAAAATCTTGTCATTCCGGCCGGTCGGGTTGTCCCTTACCCCAACTTTGATCTTGATCTTCCTGAAACGATTTTGGCAGGGGGGGAAAACGGAACTCTCAAACTGAAAATGGAGGGGGGCAAGATGGAGATCGAGCAGATACGTTTTCCTGGCGAAGATCTGGTGTTGAATCTTAAAGGGAAGGTGCAGTTCAACAAAAAAATATCCTTGTCCCGGGTGAATGGTGAGGGAGATTTCAAACTCTCGCAAAAACTGACGGATGCCCTCCCTTTTTTGGTGGTGATTGACAAGCAGAAAAATGAAGAAGGATTTTATCCCCTCATGATTTCCGGCCGTCTGTCCAAACCGAGGGTCCAAATTGGGACATTTGAAGCATTGTAGAACAGTTCCAGAGTCCTTTCACTGGCCTGCCGCTTCGCGATCACCTCATGGGGTCACTGGGCAACGGACCCTCGGCCAATACTGCGCCGTTTCCATTGCCCGCTGACCCTCATGAGGTGCCGATCGCTCCCGCGGACGGCCTGTTTTAAGGACTCTGGAACTGTTCTGATAGTTTTATGAAACAAAACATCAAAAATCTTTCGCTAGCTCAACTCTCAGATGTCTTGCAGGATCTTGGCCTGGAAGGCTACCGGGCGAGCCAAGTCAAGAAATGGCTCTATCAAAAGGATATTTCCTCGTTTGGGGAAATGACCAATCTGGCCAAAACCGCTCGTTCCCTATTAGAAGAACATTTTGACATCCCCACTCTTCAACTTCGACAGGTGGAACAATCGGAAGATGGAACCCGCAAATATTTGATCTCCCTGGCTGATGGCGCATTGATTGAGACGGTGATGATCCCCACCGAAAAGCGGGTGACTCTCTGCCTTTCCACGCAAGTGGGGTGTGCCATGGGATGCCGGTTTTGTTTTACGGCGACAATGGGATTGAAAAGAAATCTTAAGATTTATGAAATTTTAGAACAGGTGGCTGTTGTTCGGAGAGATTTGGGAGAAACCCATCGTATTACCAACCTTGTTTTTATGGGAATGGGGGAACCGCTGGTCAATACCAAAAATTTGTATCCCGCCCTGGAAGTTTTGATCGATCCGGAATGTTTTGGTTTTTCGCGGCATCATGTGACTGTTTCCACTTCTGGCATTGCGCCGGAGGTTGAAAAATTTGGAGACAAAACTCCAGTTAAATTGGCGGTCTCTCTTCATGCCACAACGGATGAAATCAGAAACCAGATTATGCCGATCAACGAAAAATTTCCGTTGGACAAACTGATGGCCTCGCTTAAAAAAATGAATCTCCCCAAAAGAAACCGGATTACCTTTGAATATGTTTTACTGCATGGGGTGAATGATGCGTTGGAAGATGCCAGAAGGCTCGCGAAGATGCTTTCTGGCTTCAAGGCGAAGATCAATCTGATTCTGTTTAACGAATTTCCGGGGGCTCCTTACAAACGTCCCCCCGATGACTGGGCTCTTCAATTTCAAAAAATACTTTTGGACAGGGGATATGTGGCGGTCATTCGCAAATCGAGGGGGCGCGATATTCTCGGGGCCTGTGGCCAACTGGCGGTGCCGGGTGAAGCTAACAAAACAGAATCAATCCAGAATCAACCCCGGCAAAAAACGGCTTGAGGGGACACTCCAGCCCAGGGCATCCTTCCTTTGCACCGGGGCCTCTGCATCTCCCGGATAAACCAAAAATCCGGGCACCTGCAGTTTTCTGCAATAATACACCAGGCTGGAGGGCCATGATTGCAAGGAAGACTTGGCCTCGATGATAGCCAGGGGTTTTAGATCCTTGCAAATCATGAAATCCACTTCCCTGCGGTCCTGATCACGCAAATAATAGACTTCAAAGCGGCCATGGCCCTGCTCCGACCAGGATGAACAGGCGGCAGCCAGTTGAACGGCCAGGTAGTTTTCAAAACAGGTTCCGGGATTTTCCACCAAGGTCCATTGATAAAAATACCACTTGGGTTCCTTGGTTTCCCGTACCCATTCCGGTATCCCGGAGCGACATCGATTTTCTCGGACCGCCGCTCTGATTTTCCCCTCCCTAAAAAAATTGTTCACTTCCTCCTCCAAAATACCCTGGATGAATTTCTGGACCTTGTCCCTTACCAGAGTCTATTCTCTTGGCAAGGTGAAACTGAGGCATTACAACTTTCAGCGTCGGTACATTGACAAAGCGCTCGGAAGGTTGTTAAGGTCACAAACTCCAAATGAAAGAAATCGGTTTGCTCGATTACTGGCGGGTCATCGTTAAATGGAAAGGGACAGTTATCTTAATGGTGCTCGTCTTAACCTCCTTTTCTGTGCTTATAACGCTCTTTCTTCCAAAAACCTATCAAGCCAAAACAACCATTATGCCAATTGAGGGACAAAGAACTGGTGAATTGACTCTGACAGCTGCCCAGTTGTTCGGGATCGCTCCCTCCTCGTCTTCGTTGTTGCAACTTATGGCCATTTTGAAAAGCCGCACCTTGGCTGAGAGGATGATCGACAAATATGACCTGAAAAAGGTCCTCTATCCCAAATTATGGGATCAGCAAAATCAAAAATGGATACCCAATGATCCTCAAAAAATACCCAGCATGGAACATGCGGTAAACAATCTTTTCTCAAAAGTAACCTTTGCCGAGGATAAAAAGACCCCGCTTATTGAGATCAAAGTTGAAATGCGGGACCCCAAAGTGGCGACGGAAATTGCCAATGGTTATGTGAAAGAGTTGGCTTATTTCATCAATGAGAACACATTAACGCTCGCGAAAAAAGATCGTATTTTCATAGAAGAACAATTGGAGAGAAATAAGGGCGACCTTCTGAATTCAGGAAAGGATCTCTCTGAGTTTTATGCCGCGAACAAGATTTCGAATATTATGCCAACATTGAATGTGGATATTTCAATAGAGACCGAAAAACGTATTTTGAAAGAAAAGACTGTGAAAATTGAGAATGGTGTCCTTAGCTCTCACTCCCAAGGTTTGCCGGGCATCCCTGATGCCTTTGCTGATGCTCAAAAAAAGACTGATGAGCTTCAAAAGAAAGTGGGAGAGGTTGAGTCTCAGATCCAAAAAACCAAAATAATAAACGATGTTCCTCAGCAGGTCTATCTCCAATATTTGAGCCTGCGCCGCGAACTTTTAAGTGAGGTGCATTCCCTTTTGACACAGCAATACGAAATGGCAAAGATTGAGGAATCAAAGGAGGATCTCAGTTTTCAAGTGATTGACTGGGCCAGAGTTCCTGAGAAACGGTTTAAGCCAAAGCGACGTCCGATTGTTATAACCGCTTTTGCGATGTCAATCTTTTTGGCGATGTTTTATGCCTTCTTCAAGGAGTATTTGGAAAAAACCTCTTCATCCTCCCCTTGATCGGAAATTGCGTGTGCGTAGCAGATTTTCGATCTTTTCTTCGTCCTTATCATCGAGACTGTTTCAGGCATAGGAGAAAAGGATATACTTGTCTTCGTCATCGCAAATCCATCTTCCGCAACAATCTGTTTTCGTGAGCTTGCCGGATTGCCCACACAGGCCGCAGGTGGGACGTGGTTCGACCAGTTTCACCACTTTCCTCTAAAATTCTTTATAAGCCTTTATGGAACTCCTCGAGTTTCATTGGCAAGACGTTGTGGCTTGGACGAACTTTGCACAAAAGGCCGATCGAATCAATCTTGAATGATTACCACATCTCGCCCTCGCCCAACCGCCTCGTACCAACTTGACCAAATTACCATGTGCACCAAATACCCACCCACTCGACCACGAGTCACCGGCCTGCGTATTTATTAATGCGGGGGGTTCAAAGGAGGTGCACGCTTCGCGATCCGCCTTCGGCGGATTGAGCGCCGCATGGCTTTCATGTTTGTTTCAGTCTTATGTGGAGACGATCGGGATCGAACCGACGACCTCC
>SBBF01000059.1 GCA_005240075.1 Nitrospira sp. | reverse complement strand
CATTTCAAATCCCAAAAGAATAAAATATCATTTATTGTGAAATGCTATGCCTCACTGAATATGAAACGCAACAGGAAGAGGTAAAACTGAGGGATTACGCATTACATTCCAAACAAGTTGACATTTGCGAAAAAGGGCCGCTAACATCTCTCCTTCATGCAGATCGAGGCCCCCCGTCTTAAAAAATCTTTCATCAAATCAGTGGAATCTATTGTGGGAGAAGGGGGTCTGTCTGTTCAAACGCTCGACCGGATCAATTACAGCCGGGATTCCAACTTCAAGAGCGTCATCCAAAACCGCTATCGCAAGATTGAAAATCTTCCCGACCTGATTGTCTGGCCTGAAAAAGTGGAGCAGGTCGCCCGGTTGGTTCATTTATGTTTAAAGGGACAAATTCCCGTTGTTCCCTATGGAGCCGGATCGGGAGTGTGCGGGGGAACCGTGCCGGTGTGCGGGGGGATGGTGATCGATCTTAAAAAAATGAGGCGACTGGTCAAAATCGATCAGGATCATCTCACAGTAACCGCAGAGGCGGGGATGATGGGTTTGCATCTGGAAGGGGAACTGGATCGAAGAGGATTTACACTGGGGCATTTTCCTTCCTCGATTCTGTGCGCCAGTCTGGGAGGCTACCTGGCGGCCCGTTCGGCCGGGCAGAATTCCTCCCGCTACGGAAAAATTGAGGATATGGTCAAAAATCTGGAAGTGGTGACCGGCACCGCTTCCATCATTGAAACGCGCGATTCCACCAACGGGGATGGCATCGATTTCAACCAGATTTTCTTGGGATCGGAGGGGATTTTGGGATTGATCACCCAGGCTACTTTAAGAATTTTCCCCAAACCCCCCTCTCAGTTGTTCAGCTCTTTCCGCTTCAAAAAACTGGAGGATGGCCTGGAAGCCATGAGACGATTCATGCAAGGGGGGCTCAAACCCTCGGTTGTCCGTTTGTATGATCCTCTGGATACCCTCCTTTTTCTTTCTCACGGAAAGGGGAAAAAGAAACTCCCCCCTTTATTAAATCCTCTGGCGGAGGCGTTCCATGACCAGTCCCTCAAAATGGTGTTGCGTTGGCCACGCCTGATTCAGCAGACCGGCCGCCTTGCTTCTCAACGTTGCCTGCTTGTCGTGGTCCATGAAGGAATGCAGGGGCTTGTCTTGGAGGAACAAAAAATGATTCGTCGGATCTGTCTGGATCTTGGGGGGGAAGATGGGGGAGAAGAGCCGGCGCGCCGGTGGCTTGCCCACCGCTATTCCGTTTCCTACAAATCGTCGCCGCTTTTTTATTCAGGAGCTTTTACCGACACCATCGAAGTGGCGACCGGCTGGGATCGCCTTCATCGACTTTATCGGGAGATGAAAAAAGCCATCGAGCCTCATGCGGTTGTGATGGCCCACATCTCTCATGTTTACTCCGATGGAGCCTCTATTTATTTTACGTTTATCGCTCCGTTGAAAGGGCTTTCTCAATCAGAAAATTTGTATGATTTGATTTGGGATCAGGCTCTTCGCGCCTGCCAGAAAGTGGGAGGAGTGATCAGCCACCACCATGGCATTGGGCGATTAAAAGCCAAATACATGCTTGAAGAATGGGGGCATGGTTTGGAACTCCTCCGGGGTTTGAAGGATTTTTTTGATCCTCACCGAATCATGAATCCCGGGAAACTGGTTTTGTTAAAAAAAGTAAGAAAGGAAATGGCTGCTTGATGTTTAACCTGAATAAAAAATCGCACGTGGTGACTGTCAATCCCGAGTTGACTGTCGAAGATTATGAAAAACTCCTTCGGGCTGAGGGCATGACTTCCGGTTATTTTCCTCTGACGGGAGAGAAAACAAAATTATCGACCTGTCTGGCTGAACGGATTCCCAATTTTTATTTTCTTAAATACGGCGATCTGGCCGACTTGTGCGTTGGTGGAAAAATTGAAACTCCTCTGGGACGGACTTTTTCGACGAAAATTTACCCGCGGGCGGCGACCGGTCCTGATTTGAGGCGTGTTGTAATGGGATCGCGGGGACTTTTGGGGAATTTTCGTGAGGTGAGTTTCAAGGTGTTTGGCTCTGTCGAAAAGGAAGTGTTGGGGGTGGCGCTGATGGAACGGATGGAGGAAGCCGGTGCGCTTATCCGGCAGATGATGGGGCATTTTATCCGCCCCCTCTGGGCTTTTCTTGTTAAGGGGGAGGAGGCGGAAGTCTGCCTTAAAAAGCTTGTTCTGCCGGAGGAAAATGAAATCCTCTTGATCTTTAAGCTGGCTGGCGCCATCCCCCTGGTTGATGCTGAAAAGGAATCGTTGACTCAATTGACGGAAGGAAGCAGGTGTTTTTTGTACTGGCCCCCCCGTCGGGAGGATCAGGCTTTTTTAACCGATCAGGTTTTTAATCCGGAAGCGTTCAAGAACATGAGTCAAAAATATCCTTCATTTTTTGGAACGATGGCTTCCAAGGTTGTAGCAACTTTTGAAAAGAATTTTGAAAAGCACTTTAAGGAAACACCATGTTAAATCCCTTTCAAAACCTGGTCTCCAGGCTTTGGGGTTCGAGAAACCGCTCATCGTTTGGGACGACCCAAACGATTCACTGCGCCATCGCCGATTTTGTTTTTACATCCCGGTTGTTAAAATCAGCTCTGGAGCTTTCTCTTAACCCCAAACCCCTCCGACTCAGGTTTTGAAACTGATACTACATTTTATACTATGTTAGAAGAATTTGGAAAATTGATGGACTACTGTAGTGCGTGTCCGCGTCTTTGCCAGTCGGCCTGTCCTGTGGCGATGACGGGAGGGAACGAGAGCCACTCCCCGTGGGGGCTCATGCAGACGATGAATCTCGTTCGAAAAGGGGTGGTGGAGTTTGACAAGAAGGCGGCCGCTTTAAGTTACCAATGTCTTACCTGCAGGGCCTGCACCACGCAGTGCGAGCATGGAAATGTCATTCCTCCGGTTTTGATGGAAGCGCGAAAGAAGGCGGTGGAGCTCGATCTGGCCCCTCCGGAGATTACCGGTTTTTTGGCCAAGTTTCACAAGTACAACAATCCTTTTGCCAAGGATCTCCTTTATCGTCTCAAACAAATTGTCCCTTCCTCTTGTTTTGAGGGGGATCCTTCGACTATTTATTATCCAAGTTGCACGACAATTGCCAAAGCTCCGGAGGTCATTAGAGACACCTTTGATCTTTTTTCTAAATTAAAGATCGAGTTTGTGGGGGTCTTTCCAGAAACCATCCAATGTTGCGGTTATCCCTTGCTGACCGCCGGTATGGAGGATGATTTTATTGATCTGGCGGAAATCAATTTTCATGCCCTCAAGAAATACAAGACAGTGGTTTCCGGCTCTCCCGCTTGCGTCTATACCCTTCAAGACATTTATCCCCAGTATGCTTTGGGTTTGAACGCGAAGGTGTTGACGATCAACCAGTTTTTAGAGCCTTATCTCCATAATATCAATTACACGGTCCGAAAAAATATCCGGACCAAACTGATGTTCCACGATCCCTGTTACCTTTCCCGTTACCTGAAAGAAACGGAACTTCCCCGTGAATTGATCGGGCAGGTCAGCGGTGTTCCGCCGCTTGAATTTTACAACCATGGAGAAAAAGGGGTCTGTTCAGGACAGGGGGGCTGTTTTTCGGTTGTTTCCAAAAAAATTTCGGATGCCATCACCCATCGGCATCTGGAGGAAGTTTATGATCGGGGGGTGCAGATGGTGGTGACTCAGTGTCCTTCGTGTGTCTATAAATTCAAAAAAAATTCGAAGGGGCTGATCATCAAAGATTTGGTCAGTTATTTGAATGACTGTATTGAAGGATCCAAAGATTAGTACCTGTTTTATCGCCAATCCTCACGCCGGGGGGGGGAGGTTGATGCGCGATTGGCCCTTGATTGAAGCCTCGCTCGGGAAATATTTCAAAAATTTCAAAGTTTGTTTCACCCAAAAAAAAGGAGAGGGTTCTCTGTTGACTAAGAAAGCTCTTGAAGAGGGGGCACGATTGGTTGTTGCCGTGGGGGGGGATGGAACTCTCAATGAATGTTTGAACGGTTTTGTAGAGGACGATCGGCCGGTCAATCCCCGGTCTCAACTGGGGCTTCTTCCGCTGGGAAGAGGGAGCGATCTGGCCCGTTTTTTAAAAATTCCACGTCCACCGAACCTGGCCCTGTCTTGCCTGGTTCATTCGAAAGTGCGTTTCTTTGATATCGGCAAAGTGATTTATACCGATTTCCGGGGGCAAAAGAGCTCACGTTATTTCTTAAACATTGCCAGTGTGGGGATTCCGGCTCACGTCGACAACTGGGTCAACAAAACTCCCGGTTTTTTGGGGGGGAGGCTTTCCTATCTTTATAGCACATTAAGAAGTCTGCTGGAATATTCCCCTCAACAAGTTTTTTATTCATTCGGGGATGAGCGTCACGATCAGAAATTATTGATGATGATTGTGGCCAATGGGGGTTATTTCGGATCGGGTATGCATGTGGCGCCGCAGGCCCGCATTGATGACGGCCTCTTTCATGTCGCTTCCGTGCGGGCCATGGGAGTGGGGAAAATGATCACGGAACTCTCCACTCTTTATTCAGGGGATTATTTGAAAAGTACCGAGGTCCATTCTTTTTCAACGTACCGCCTCCAGGTCAAACCAGCTTCCGGGAGTCGTCCTGTCATGATCGAAATGGATGGAGACACAGTTGGCAAAATTCCCGCTACGTTTGAAGTCCTGCCGGGGCTGATTCGGTTTAGGGGGTAGTTATCCATAAAATTATTATTTTAATAAAAAAGTGGTACTAAAAATTATCTAATTATATATAATAGTCGTATGTATAGATATATAATAAATGAATTAATAGTATGGAAGAAGAAGCCGACAAGGGCCCCTCTGATTATAAAAGGGGCGCGGCAGATCGGGAAAACTCATATTCTCAAGGAATTTGGTCAAAAAGAATTCCCTGTTTATCACTACCTCAACTTTGAAGAAGATAAAGAACTGGCAAAAATTTTTATCAAAGATTTAAAACCTCAAAGAATTTTGAGCGATTTGAGTTTTTATTTGAACAGGCCTGTTGATCCCGATCATGACCTGTTGATTTTTGATGAAATCCAATCGTGTGAAAACGCATTAACCAGTCTTAAATATTTTGCCGAAGAACTTCCGCAAATGAAGCTCTGCTCCGCCGGCTCTCTTTTGGGGATCAACCTGGGGGAAGGTTCGTTTCCTGTGGGGAAGGTTGAATTTCTGAACATGTTTCCGATGAGTTTTTTTGAATTTTTAAACGCGGTAGAGGGGAGAAGGTCTTTGGATATCATGAACAAGCTTCAAAAGGGGGACGAATTGCCCGAAGTAGTCCATGATCACCTTTGGGATCAGTTCAAGAATTATCTAGTGGTGGGGGGATTGCCAAAGGGAGTCCAAGCTTTTGTTGACAATCAAGACGATCTTTTTACCGCTTTTCAAAATGTTCGGGCAATTCAAAAAAATCTGGCTCTCACATATCTGGCTGACATGGCCAAACATTGCGGAAAACTGAATGCCATGCATATCGAACGAGTTTGGAAAAACATCCCCGAACAATTGGCCAGAAACCAGGATGGTTCTGCCGGCAAATACAAATTCAAAGAGGTGATTCCCGGAATAAAAGGGTATCTGCGCCTGTCTGGCCCCCTCGACTGGCTTGAAAAAGCAGGGCTTACCATCCGGGTCAAAATAACCTCCCAGGCTTTGTTGCCTTTTTCAGCCTATACAAAAGAAAATATTTTCAAGCTTTATCTGTTTGATGTTGGCATGCTGGGGGCCTTGAGTGACCTGCCGCCAAAAACGATTCTGGACTACGACTATGGAACCTACAAGGGATTTTTTGCCGAGAACTTTGTGGCGCAGGAATTCAAAACGGCGGGAGTCGATTCGCTTTACAGTTGGAATGAAAAAACGGCGGAGATGGAATTCTTGAGAGAAGTAGACGGAAAAATTATTCCCGTTGAAATCAAGTCAGGATGGAGAACCCAAACCAAAAGTCTCAAGGTTTTTCTGGAACGCTATCATCCCCCCTATGCGGCTGTCATGAGCGCCCATCCCCTGAAAATCAATCCTTCCTCCCGGATCCATCGCTATCCCCTCTATCTGGCTAGCTGTTTTCCACGTTTGTCAACAGCTCCTGGCGTTTAATGCTGCTCCAAAATCTCAAACACCCTCTCTTCGGCTTCTCTTTTCTTGACTTCTTTCAGGTAATTTCGGGCCTCGGTGTGGTGGGGGTCGATTTCCAGAATTTTTTCATAATAGCGGCGGGCGGTGGGATTGTCATTTCGGTTTAAGTAGGCTCTCGCCAGTTCCAGATACATGTTCAAAATATCTTCTCCGGCGGCAGAAGGGTCGTTTAAGGCAATTGCTTCTTCATAGTAGTAAATCCCTTTTGATGAATCGCCGTTGGCCAAAGCGATTTGCCCCAAAAGTTTAAAGAGCCAGAACGTTTTGGTTTTCTGGGCCGCTTTTTCAAGATAGGGCATCGCTTTGTCCACCTGCCCTATCAGGTAAAGGGCTCTCCCGTAATTTTCGTCAAAACTGTCGCGATAGCGGTGTTTCTCTTTTGTTTTTTGAAACTGATCCCGGGCCAGTTCATAGTACTGAATTGCTGAATAATAAGCTCCCTCCCCTTCAAAGGCGAGGGCCAGTTTGAAAAACACAAGGGGAGATTGACATCCCAGGCCAACCGCTTTTTTCAAAAACTCGATCGTGCTGTTTAAATCCTGGCGATCAAGCGCCTTGAATCCTTCTTCTACAAAAGGATCGTAAGAAGGGTTGCTGGATGATGATTTTTGATAATCTTTGAAGTCTTGAGAGGCATAAGATTGCGCAACCCCTTTGGCGGGGAAAATCATCACCGTGAAAAAAAAGAGCAAGAAGAGAATTTTTGTTAGCATTAATATACACTTGCATTATAACAGGACCGTATGCTATCCGAAAACGCTTTTTTATTATACGAAAGGAATTATGACTGAAATGACAGTACAGGAGTTGTTTGATGCGGGATCCCACTTTGGTCATCAGACCCGCAAGTGGAATCCCAAAATGAAGCCTTATATTTACGGAGCCCGTTCCGGCATTCATATCATCGATCTTCAAAAAACAGAAGGGTTGGCGCAATCAGCCCTCAATTTTATTGAAAAGACCGTAGGCGAAGGGCTCGATGTTTTGTTTGTCGGCACCAAAATGCAGGCCCGCGAAATTGTGGAGGGGGAGGCCAAACGTTCTTCCATGCCCTCCATGAGCCAGCGGTGGTTGGGAGGGACATTGACCAATTTTGGAACGATCAGAAAAAGCATCGAGCGGTTGAATGAACTGGAGACCAAACGTCAGAACAACGATTTTGCCGGTTATACTAAGAAGGAATTATTGACCGTCGACCGAGAAATTCAAAAGTTGAATCAGGCGCTCGGTGGAATTCGCAACATGAGAAAACTGCCAGGGGCGCTGTTTGTGATTGATCCTTTTCTGGAACGGATTGCCGTTCACGAAGCCAATGTTCTGGGGATTCCGGTGGTTGCCATGACCGATTCCAATTGCGATCCCGATCCGATTGATTATCCCATTCCCGCCAACGACGACGCCATTCGTTCCATTCAGCTGGTAGCGGGCAAGGTGGCGGAAGTCTGTCTGGCAGGTCTTGAAAAGCGGGAATTGAAGGCGCGAGGGGAGGAACCAAAGGATAAGAAATTGTCCCGAAGAGCCAAAGAAGTGGGGGGAGCGGGCAAAGCTTTTGTGTCTCAAGTAGACACGTTTGAAGGGGAGCAGGAGATGGAGCGTTTTTCAGTGACAGTGGAAAATGAAAGCGCCCCCGATTCTTTGAAGCCGGAGAAAGAAAAACAATAATGGCCATTACAGCCCAAACAGTTCGGGAACTGAGGGAAAAAACCGGGGCCGGCATGATGGATTGCAAACGGGCGCTGGAGGAGGCGAGCGGCCATCCGGAAAAGGCGCTGGAGATTTTGCGCAAGCAGGGGCTGGCGGCCGCTTCCAAAAAGGAATCCCGTGTGGCCGCTGAAGGAATGGCCTGCACGTATCTTTCGGCTGACGGAACATGTGGCGTGATGGTGGAGGTGAATTGCGAGACCGATTTTGTCGCCAAAAATGATGATTTTCGAAAGTTGGGCCAAGATCTCACCCTCCTCATTGCTTCCAAAAATCCCCCTTCAGTTCAGGAACTGGCCAACCTTCCCCTGCCTGCTGGTCTTACAGTAGCTGAACAGGTCAATTTGCTGGTGGCGAAAATTGGGGAGAAAATTGAAATCCGCCGGTTTGTGAGACTTACGGCTGACAACGGAGAAAAGATCGGCTCATATGTTCATCTGGGGAGCAAAATCGGGGTGCTGGTTAAGATCAAGGGGAATCAAATGACCGATCAGATTTTGAAAGATGTCGCCATGCATGTGGCGGCCGCCCATCCCCACTACTTGAATCGCACCGATATTTCTGCTGACGTCGTGGCTCATGAGAAGGAAATTTATCGGGCGCAAATGAACGATTCAGGAAAACCGGTCCACATCCTGGAAAAAATCGTCGAGGGAAAGATAGCCAAGTTTGCTACTGATGTTTGTCTCAATGACCAGATTTTTATCAAAGATCCAACCGGCAAAAAAACAGTGAGCCAAATTTTGAAAGAGGTCGATTCTTCCCTGCAAGTGACCTGTTTTGCCCGCTACCAGGTGGGGGAGGGGATTGAAAAGAAGAAGGCATGAAACCCAAATACAAACGTATTCTCCTCAAACTGGGGGGCGAATCCCTTTCCGGGCCTCAAGGACATGGGATTTCCCTCGATAGGGCAAGGGTTGTGTCGTCTGAAATCAAAGAAGTTTGCGAGATGGGAGTGGAAGTGGCCCTGGT
>SBBF01000031.1 GCA_005240075.1 Nitrospira sp. | reverse complement strand
GGGGGGGGGCGGCCGTCGGAAGAGGGGGTTTGGTTTTGAACAGGCACCAGCTCAAAGGGGAAAGGATCTTTTTTTTACCATCCCCCTTGATTTTTTGGAGGCAGCCAGGGGGTGTGAAAAAAAAATAAGGATCTCCAACCAGGTTACCTTCAATGTAAAAATTCCTGCCGGTGTTTCTTCAGAGGACAAAATTCGCCTGACAGGAAAAGGAGAACCTGGGTTGGAAGGGGGGCCTGCCGGCGATTTGTATATTCAGCCGCAGATTAAGGATCATCCCTATTTTCGCAGGATCGGTTTTGATGTGGAGCTTGATCTTCCCCTGACGATTGGCGAAGCGCTGATCGGGGCCAAAATCAAGGTTCCTACGATCCATGGAGAGGTGGATCTTAAAATTCCGGCAGGCTCGCAGAGCGGTCAGAAATTAAGGCTCAAAGGAAAGGGAATGTATCACAAAAACGCAAAGACCTGTGGGGATCAATATGTGATTCTGCAAATCCAACCACCTCATCATCTTGACGACAAAACAAAGGAGCAACTTTTGTTGCTTCTCAAAGGAAAAGAAGGGAATCCTAGAATTTTTTGAAAAAACAGGGTAGAATCAAATCATGCGTCGAAGCCGTGTCACCCTTTGTCCCAAAGATATCCAGGCCAAAAAAGCAATCGCAAAAGACATGCTGGAGCGTTACACCGGCAGTTCCCTCAAGTTGTATCAGCGCCAGATTATCCTGACCAACTTTGATTATTACCTCCAGCGTTTTAAAATGATGGGAGGGGGAAAACTCTATGCCGGTTCGGTTATGCAGGTGTGTCATAGTCCTGATTGGGATGTTTCCATGATCGATTTCAGCATTGGGTCCCCCACCGCCGCCCTGATTATGGAGCTCTTGACGGTTG
This sequence comes from Nitrospira sp., assembly GCA_005240075.1. Taxonomy (GTDB): domain Bacteria; phylum UBA10199; class UBA10199; order UBA10199; family SBBF01; genus SBBF01. The sequence goes on along the minus strand of SBBF01000031.1, from coordinate 21,928 downwards.
TGGAACCGAAAGCGGTTCTTTTTCTTGGAATGTGTGGTGGTCTCCACCATTCTCTCAAAGTAGGGGATTTTATTCTCCCGATGGCCGCCATTCGGGATGAGGGGACCTCCAAACATTTCATGCCGACCCGTGTTCCGGCGCTTCCCACCTTCAAGATTCAGAAATTCATCAGTCAGATTTTGGTCGAGAAAGGTTTAGACTACCGGACGGGGGTGGTTCACACCACTGACTATCGTTTTTGGGAGTTCGATCAAAAATTCAAGGAAAAAATCTACGAAGAAAGGGCGCTCGCCATTGACATGGAATGTGCCACTCTTTTTGTTACCGGTTTTGCCTGCCGGGTTCCGATCGGAGCGCTTCTTTTGGTTTCGGATCTTCCGCACAAGAGGAAGGGGATCAAAACCAAACAATCGGCTTCGGCTGTGTTCAAGAAATTTACCGATCTCCATCTTGAAATGGGAGTCAAGGCCATGAGCGAGATTGCTGACAAGGGGGAACATATTCGGCATTATAAATGGTAGATGTTGATCCCTCCATGCCTTAAAACGTGCGACGGTGCCCAAGCCCCCCTTCAGGGTGTGGAAAAAGGCGCCGTTCAGTGTTAACCCTGAGCAAGCACCGGCCTTTAGGCCCTGGTGACTCGAAGGGTTGACAAGAAATAGTCCCTTCAGTAGGGTTGATTGACGCTACTTGATGAAGAATCTGGCTTGGCCAGCCCCACTGGGGCCAGTTCTAAGCATGGGAGCTTTTTTCATCGCGAAGCGGGAAAGTATACAAATGACTGAATCTCTAAAGAATATTGATGTAGCCGGTTCTGAATCGGCGCGGATATGGAAAAAACGTCTGACCGGACGGATGCCCCCGGTCTGGGAAAAAGAAATCGATGATTATGAAACCGAGCTCACCCTTAAAAAACAGGGGAAGATTGAGGAGAAAGTTTTTGCGGAAAGCCGGTTGAGAAGGGGAGCTTATGGCCAGAGATACGATCATGGCAAGCGCCATGACGGAAAACAGGAGAGGGACGTTGGTTTTCCTGATCCTCATCTCACCAAGGGGCCGAATACCCTCTGGCATGCTCCTGGAATGCAGAGAATCAAAATTCCCTGGGGGGGAATGAATCCGGAGCAGATGGAGGTTTTGGCGGAACTGGCCGAGGAATATTCCGATGCTATCTGCCATGTAACAACCCGTCAGGATATTCAGCTTCATTTTGTTCATATAGAAGATACCCCTTCTCTCTTTCGCAGACTGGCCGCGGTTGGAATAACAACAAGGGAAGCATGCGGCAATTCGGTGCGCAATGTGACCGCTTGCCCTTACGCCGGTGTCTGCCCCGATGAAACGTTTGACACCACCCCTTATGCTGATGCGGCGTTTCGTTATTTGCTGGGGCATCCCGATGTTCAGGATTTTGGCCGCAAATTCAAGATTGCCTTTTCAGGTTGCAAAGATTCCGCCTGCGCGCTGGTTCGGATTCATGATCTTGGATTTATCGCGGCAATCCGGAGTGAGAATGGAAAAACAAGACGCGGTTTTGAAATGTACGTCGGAGGAGGACTGGGGGCTGTTCCTTATCAGGCCAAACTGTTTGATGAATTTGTTCCGGAAGAGGAGTTTCTGATTTATGCACAGGCCATATCAAGAATTTTTGCCCGGTATGGAGAAAAGAAGAACAGAAACCGGGCCAGAATCAAATTTCTGGTGAATGACTGGGGAATTGAAAAATTCAAACAGATGGTTTTGGAGGAAAAATCAAAATTAAAAACCGATTCCCGCTGGACTGATTATCTTCAAAAGATGGAACAATTTATCGAGAAACCAACCAAACTTCCTTCAGATGAATTAACGGTCACCGATGCCTCTTACCAAAAATGGCGGGCTCAAAATGTGACAGCCCAAAGGCAGAACGGTTTTTTCGTTGTCAAAATATCTCTCCCGCTGGGGGATATTACCTCCAATCAAATGCGGGCTTTGGCTGATCTTGTAAGAAAATACTCCAGCGGTTTTATTCGAACTTCGGTAGAGCAGGACCTTGTTTTAAGATGGGTGACGGGGGGTGACCTGTTTTCTCTTTACCAGGAACTTGAGGCAATCGATTTGGCCGAGCCTTATGCTGGCAGCATTGTGGATGTGACCGCCTGCCCCGGAACCGATACCTGCAAGCTGGGAGTGTCGTCTTCGCGGGGGCTGGCGGGGGTTTTGCGCGAGCATTTGGCGAAGAAAAGTTTTGAAATGGATGAGGCGATCAAAAATTTGCGTGTCAAAATTTCGGGTTGTTTCAATTCTTGCGGCCAGCAGCATGTTGCCGATATTGGGTTTTACGGCATCAGCAGAAAGGTAGGCGCTTATGTTGTGCCCCATTTTCAATTGGTGATGGGAGGACAAACCCGCGACAATGGGGGGGGTTATGGCATGCCTATCGGAGGCATTCCCTCCAAGGCAGTTCCCAAAACGGTCGATCGTTTGGCCGAGATGTATTTAAAGGGGAAGCAAAAAGGGGAAACTTTTCAAGATTATATTCGTCGATTGGGGAAGGTGGAATTGAAAAAAAACTTAAGCGATTTAATGGAGGTTCCCCCCTACGAGCAGGACCCTTCTTACTATGTCGATTGGGGGGATGTGAGGGAATATACGACAAGTGATATTGGAAAAGGGGAATGTGCCGGCGAGATTGTATCGCTGGTTGAGTTTGGGTTGAAGGCGGCCGACCGCGAAAATTTCGAGTCGCAGGTTATTTTTGAAAAAGGAAATTATTCTCAAGCGGCCGCTTTGGCCTACAAAGCGATGGTGACGGCGGCTCAGGGTTTGATTAAGAAATTCAATCCGGATGTTTCGGAAGAGCCCGAAGCTGTCCTTAAGGAATTTAACGACCGTTTTTGCGAGACGAAGATTTTTTATGATCCTTTTGCCGGCCCCAAATTTGCCCATTCTATTTTTGCGGCTCAGAAAATGGATTTGACACAGGTGAACCAGGACCAGACGCGAAAATTGATTGAAGAATCGTCGTTGTTTATAGAAGCGGCATACGCCTGTAACATAAGAATGAGTATGCAGGGGTAGGGGTTATGAATCTTCAAAAAATCAATTGGAGAATATTCTTTAAAGATCCGGCTGAGGCAAGGCCGGATGATTTTTTTCGTGTTTTTAATACCTGGATTCCGGACAGCCCCGAAATTTTTATTGACGTGGCTGATTATCAGCATGTTCATGACGGCCCCTTGACCGTCTTGATCGGGCACTTTGCTGATTATGCCCTTGATGAAACAGATCGGCGAAGGGGGCTTTTATATAGTTGCAAGAGAAGTCTGGAGGGAGATACGGGGGATAAGATCCGGACCACCCTTGCATCCGTTTTGAAAGCGGCTGATCGTCTTGTGAAGGATCCTTTTTTTGAGGGGAGACTTCATTTTTTAACCAACGAACTGGAATTGATCATCAATGATCGGGCCATCGCGCCGAATGAGGATGAGACCTTTTCTGCTCTCTCCCCTGACTTGAACAGGGTGATGAAGAGCCTGTACGGAGAGGGGGGCTATCAATTCAATCATCTCAAAAATCCCAAAAAAAGATTTGCGGTCAGGATTGCGTCGACCAAGACTTTCTCTTTACCAGAACTGATTCAGAAAATATAATGCAAGAGTGAACCTCGGAGATTCTTATAATATTGCAGTTGACTGCATCGACAAAAACTCTCTTTCGGCGATCAATCAGCACAAGAAAGCTCTTTTTTATATTGGCCACAACTCTCAAGGGTCTCCGGCCGGTTTGATCAGTTATAGTTATTTTCAGCTGAAGGAATTGACCTCAAAGTTTGCCAATATTCTTGGTGACCTTGAAATAGGAAGGGGAGAGAGAATTATTTTGAGGCTCCCCAACATTCCCGAATTTCCAATCGCCTTTTTGGGGAGCATCAAGGCAGGGGTTATTCCTGTTCCTACCTCTTATTTGCTGGCTCCCCGGGAGCTTGAATTCATCATCAAGGATAGCGGCAGTTCTATTTTAGTGACCACACCCGATCTTTTTCCGGAAGAATGGAAAAAAAACCGTCCTTCTTTTTTAAAACATCTTTTTCTGGTGACTGACTACTCATCTCTTGTTCCCGAGGGGTTTGATTATTTCAATTTCAACTCTTTGCTGAAAGAGGCCTCGCGTAATTTTGAGGTTCAACCCACTTCTCCGGAGGATCCCGCTTATTGGCTCTATACCAGTGGCACCGACAGTCTCCCCAAAGGGGTTATTCATGCCCATCGAAGCGTTCCCGCCCATGATGAGAGGGTTGATTTGTGGATGAATCTTCGGGGGACCGACATTGTTTTTAACACCAGCAACCTCAACTGGAGCTATGCGCTTACCTCTGGACTTCTTGATGTCTGGCGGCATGGAGCTGGCGCGCTGATTTTTTCCGGAAAGCCAACGGCAGAAAATATCTGTCAGATTGTTCGTGAAAATGGGGTGACACTTTTTTTGAGTGTGCCCGGTTTGTACAAAAAAATCACCGATTATTTGCAGAAATCGGCTCAAGTCATGACAACCTTTGTCAATCTGCCCCAGCTTTTTGGTCCTGTCCGCCTTTGTCTTTCGTCTGGTGAGAAACTGGCTGAGCCGTTGCGGATCAGGTTCAAAAAAATAACCGGACATAAAATTCGTGAGGGGTTGGGAATGACCGAACACAGTGTTTATATCGTTCAACAAAAAGACAAAAAGGTCCTGCATGGTTCCTGCGGGCAGATGCTTCCTTCGAGTCGAGTTGCCATATTGACTAAGAATCTAGTTGAACTTCCACCGGGTCAGATTGGAATGCTGGCTTCTCATCGATCCTGCCCTGGTTTGATGTTGGGATATCACGATCCTTATGGACGACTGGGGCAGGGAGACAGTTCTCAAGATGGAGAGGAGGGAACGATTGAATTTGGGTTTAAGGGGGAATGGTTTTTGAGTGGCGACTGGGCTTATCAGGATGTTTCGGGAAATTTTTATTACGTGGGGAGAGAGGATGATCTGATCACAGCCGGCGGGCATCGGGTTTCCCCTTTTGAGGTGGAATGGGTGATCAACCAACTGTCGGAAGTTTGCGAATCGGCGGTTGTGAGTGAAGAAGGGGAGCCTGGCAAAACCCTCATTACAGCTTATGTTGTCAAAAATCCCGAGGTGTCTTCAGGGCTGGGGCTGGATGAAAAAATCATCAAACATTGCAAAAAGAATCTGGCCCGATACAAAGTGCCCAAACTGATCCGCTTTATCGATCAAATCCCCAAGACCTCCAATGGGAAAATCAAGCGGAAAGCGTTGGCGCAGTTCTCCGATGAAATGTCCGGGTTTTTTAATTTGTAATGTCGGGGAGACAGGATTTGAACCTGCGACTCCCTGCTCCCAAAGCAGGTACTCTAGCCGGGCTGAGTTACTCCCCGAATTATCCTACCTTATCTAATTCCTGTTTCGGTTTCAACTGATCTTGCCCGAAAAACACTGGTCTTATTCTAGGACTATCTTTAAAATCTTAAGTTAACATGGACAAGTTGGGAGATCGCAAAAAACTCGCTCTCGTTCTCTCCGGCGGCGGGGCGCGGGGGGCCTACGAGGCGGGGATTATTCATTACATCCGAACCAGGCTTCCCCCCGAAATTTCCCGTCACCGCCCGTTTGACATTTTTTGTGGTTCTTCCGTCGGGGCCATCAACACCTGCTTTATGGCTTCTTCCAATCACAATCTGGAATACCAGGGCAGACGGCTTTTTGAAATCTGGAAAAATTTAAATCAGGCGCAGGTTTACCGGAGGGGTTTGGTTCATCTAACCCGGCTGGTTGGACGATCTTTTGCCGGAATCATGGGGAATTTTTTCAGAAAAAAAAGCCGTGAGTCTCTTCAGTCGCAAAAACGGATCCATTTCACCGGTTTTCTGGATACCAGTCCGCTTCCCTATCTTTTAAAAGAGATCATTTCCTGGAAGCAGGTCTCGCTCAATATTCAAAACGGTTCTCCTCTTGCAGTGAGTGTAACTGCCACCAACGTGCATACGGGAAAAATGGAGTTGTTTATCGATAAACATCCGAGTGCTTCTTACACCGGCAGGCACCGGGCCCATTTTGTCAATCTGGAGGCTGACCATGCCATGGCCTCCGCCGCCATTCCCATTTTGTTTCCCACCGTCCGTGTGGGGAGCCACCATTACTGTGACGGGGGCTTGAGGCTTAATACCCCCTTGTCACCGGCCATCCAATTGGGGGCGGACAAGGTGTTGGTGATCGGACTCCATCATATCACCGAACGGGCTGAACAGAAGGATGATCAGATATTGGAAGAACTCCCCATTCCTCCGACGATGGGAGAGGTGATGGGAAAAGTATTGAACTCCATTTTTTTAGACCGGCTGGAATATGATCTGGAACAGATGAAACGGATCAATCGGATTTTGGAAGCGGGGGAGGTTTTGTGCGGCGGGGACTTTTTGGGGCGCTTTAATGAATACATGTCTGAAAAAGACCGCCGTCGCGATGTTTGGGGACATCAGTTCAAAAAACTGGAAGTGTTCAAGATTTTTCCCAGCCAGGATATCCGGAAAATTTTTACATCTTGTCTGGCCAATCCCGACAGTTTTGGAAAACATCTGACTTCTTTTGAAAAATTTGTATTTCGGATACTGGATGTTGATCTCCGGCGGGGGCAGGAATTTCTCTCCTTTGTTCTCTTTGTGCCCGAATACCTGCAAAAACTCCTCGAGCTTGGTTTTGAAGACGCCAAAGCCCATCATGAGGAGTTGGTCCGGTTTTTTCAGGAATAAAAATCAATTTCTTTTAAGGTGTAATCGCTCTGTTTTACCCTTGCGGGAGTGACAGGCGACAAGCATACTTATTCAAAGAATCGCAAAGCGAGATTACGTCTTCGAGGACAGGCGTATGCGTGTACTTGCTATGGTGTGAATTATCTATCGATCAGCCTCTTTCATTGATTTAAACCGATAGACCCCTTTGGGAATCAACACATCGCCTCGCAACTGGCGGACAAGGCGCAATATGCCGATCTTGAGCGGGTTTTCATCACTTTAAGATAGGAGTCCAGCTATCAACTGTCAACGCTTGAATTGATTGTGTTTGATTTAAAAGTTGATAAATTGGATTTGAGTTTGTAATTTGCCGGATCATGGAAACTGAAAATGCATACATTAAACAGCGCCTCGAAAAGGCAGAATCTCTGAGAACACGCGGGATTAATCCCTATCCTAACGGGCTGGTGCCCCGAAATTTGGTTCGTGACATCCACCAAAATTATGGGGAATGGGAGGGGGCTAAGCTCGCATCTTTGAACCAGGAATTTTCCCTGGCGGGGAGGGTGATTTTTTCCCGCTCTTTTGGAAAGGCCGGTTTTTTAAAGATCCGCGACCGAACGGGGGAGTTGCAGATTTTTTGTCAAAAGACGTCGTTGTCTGAATCTGATTTTACTCTTTATCAGGAAATCGATATCGGGGACTTTGTTTTTGTTGAAGGGACCCTGTTTCGAACCAAAACAAATGAGCTGACGCTGAAAGCAAACCGATTAACCCTGGCCGCCAAGTCGCTGAGAAATCTTCCTGAAAAATGGCATGGGCTGACCGATGTCGAAACCCGCTACCGCCAGCGTTATGTTGACCTGATTGCCAATCCGGTGGTGAGGGACACCTTCATCAAGCGGTCCAAGATCGTTCAATTCATCCGCCAGTTTCTGGTCGACCGCGATTTTTTGGAAGTGGAAACCCCGATGATGCAGACGATCCCGGGAGGGGCGGCCGCCAAGCCTTTTGTAACGCATCATAACAAGCTGGATATGGATCTTTTTTTGCGGATTGCTCCGGAGCTCTATTTAAAAAGACTGGTCGTGGGGGGGATGGAGCGGGTTTTTGAAATCAACCGGAATTTCAGAAATGAGGGGATTTCCATCCAGCACAATCCGGAATTTACGATGCTGGAATTTTATCAGTCCTATTCCACCTATGAAGACCTCATGAATCTGACGGAGGAGATGTTTGCGGGGCTTGCCGTTGCCGTCTGCGGCGCCGAAAAGGTTTCCTACCAGGGGGAGACTATTGACTTTACGCCGCCGTTTGAGCGCATTTCTTATCGGGAAATGCAAAAGGTCGGTGAAAAAAGCCTCATTCGTCCGACCTTTGTTGTCGGTTTTCCGATCGAGGAATCGCCGCTTGCCAGGCAGAACGCCGCCGATCCGGCGATAACCGACCGGTTTGAGCTCTACATTTATGGAATGGAAGTGGCAAATGCCTTCTCGGAATTGAATGACCCCCTCGATCAGAAGGAACGTTTTTTAAAGCAGGTGGAGTCGCGCGAGAGGGGAGACGAAGAGGCGATGCATTTTGACGCCGACTATATCCGGGCTTTGGAATATGGCATGCCGCCGACCGCCGGTGAGGGGATCGGCATTGACCGGCTAGTCATGCTGTTGACCGACTCCCCCTCGATTCGCGACGTGATTTTATTCCCACAATTGCGGCCGGAGAAATAAAATGTCGTTTCCCACATTTATTTCCCTCCGCTATCTCAAAAGCCGCAAGGGTTCCTGGTTTCTCTCTTTTATGTCTTTCATTTCTTTGGGCGGAATCATCATTTCGGTGGCCGGTTTTTTTGTCATTCACTCGGTCATGAACGGTTTTTCCTCCCACTTGCGCGACGCACTCATCGGTTTTAATGCTCATCTCGTTGTCCCCTCTCCGACCACGTCCGAAGAAACGGATCAACTGGAAAAATGGTTGAATCATCAAAGAGAGATTAATCAATTTCGTCGGATTGCCGAGTTTGACGGCATTGCCAGTGCCCCCTCGGGACAGGCGGCTGGAGCGAGAATCCGGGGAATCGAAAAGGAGGAGGGGGAGGTTTATTTTTTTGGGGAAGAGAATTGGGAAGATCTCAAAAAATCGGACGATCAACTTCCGGGAGTTTTGATTGGCGAAGAGCTCTATACCCGCCTCCGTTTTTATCCGGGTGATGAAGAATTGTTGACCCTTATTTTTCCGTTCGGTGAAGTAGGACCGACCGGAGAGGTGGAGCCGCGGAAAAGGAATTACCGGGTGATTGGAATTTTTACCACCGGTTTTTATGATGTTGACGCCAAGACTCTCTTTGTCGACAAAACGGAAGCTCATATCTTGTCGGGGGACAGACAGGGTTTAAAAGACCGTTATCTTGTCACCCTGAATTCGGCTGAGAAAGCGATCAAATTGAAGCAGGAAATTTTGGCCGATTTTCCAAACCTCAAACCGACAACGTGGGTGGAACAAAACAGCCGACTTTTTTCGGCTCTCAAGCTGGAAAGAAGCGGCATGATTCTTCTTTTGTCGATCGTCGCCTTGATTGCCTGTTTTAATGTTTTGGGGCTCATCACCCTGCTGGGGCTGGCCAAGGTGAGGGATTTGGCGCTTCTCAAAGCTCTGGGATTGAGCAGACGGGAGGCGGAATCGATTTTTGAAAGAATCGGTTGGTTTTTGGGAGGGATTGGTTCCCTGTTGGGATTGGCTATCGGAGCGGTTGTTGTTTATTTGCTTGGTCGGTATTCCCTTCCTTTGCCCCCTGCCTATTACCTCGATTTTTTGCCGGTTAAAGTAGATTGGAAGGTTGTTTTGTTTTTTGGATTGCTGGTGCCTGTCATCACCTGGCTCGCTTCCTGGTGGCCGGCACGAAGCGTTTCCCGGTTAAACCCGGTCGAAATTTTGAGGAGCACGTAAATGTTGTGGACTCTGACTCTTGGTTTCAGGTTGGTTCGTTCGCGCACAGGGGGAAGTTTTTTTTCTCCCATGATGGTCAACTCTGTTCTGGCCATTGCTTTTGGCATCACGGCCCTTCTGGTTTGTGTTTCTATTTTTACCGGTTTTCAGTCAGCCTATCAAAAGGCTATTCTTGGTTTTAACGCTCATCTGATTGTTGTCAACCAGCAGGAAATCAAAAATATCGATGAAATTCTCTCCCCGCTGGAATCATTCCAGGAAGTTCGGGGGGTGAGTCCTTTTTTGTTTCGGGAGGGGCTCGGTTTGGTTGCCGATGGAGTGACGAGCGTTGTCTTAAAGGGGATTGATCCCGGCGTGATGAAAAAAGTTTATTCGATTCGTTATGAATCTCATCTCACTGACAAAGTTCTTCAAGAATCCCTTGCCCGGGAAGAGGGAATCCCTTCCCTTATTGTGGGAAAAGAGCTGGCGCGTCGTTTTTTCCCGGAAGGGATGGGGGAAAATCCGGTTGTTCGTCTCCTGATCCCGCGGGAAGGGATCGATCAAAAAAAAGGTTTGAAAGATTATGCGCAGGATTTCAGGGTTGTGGGTATTTTTGAAAGCGGGATGTATGAGTTTGATGCGGAATTTGTGTTGACTTCATTGGAGGTGATGAGAAGTCTCTTTGGGCAAGAAATCGAGGCCTCCGGTCTGGAAGTTGTCTTGAGTGATCCGGGAAGAGCGCCGGCATTGGCGCGGTTGATTGAAAAAAATCTTCCCACAGGTTACCAGGTGATTTCATGGGATGAGCTGAACGAACCGCTCTTTAGCGCGATAAAGATGGAAAAAACCCTTTTTTTGGTGATCATGCTGGGGATCGTGCTGATCGGCTCGTTTAGCGTGATTGGCATTATCATGATGACCATTTGGCAGAGAAAATCAGAACTGGCCATTCTCCGCGCCATGGGAGCGACCCCCGCAAGCCTGGGCTGGTCGCTTGTCTTGCAGGGGATGGTGATGGCAATTCTGGGGATTATTTTGGGAACGGTTTTGAGTACGTTGATTTTGTTTTCGCTCAGGCGGTGGGAATGGCTCCATCTGGATCCGCAGATTTATTTCATATCGCACGTTCCCATTATCTGGCCTTTGGGCCTCTGGGGGATTCTGTTGGTCGCCTCTTTTTTAATTTGTCTTTTGACGGCGCGGATTAGCTCTGCCGTGGCGCTTCGCCAGGGGGGGCTGGTACAGACCTTTAGATGATTACTGTTACTAATCTCACAAAAAACTTTCAGGAAAACGGCGCCACGACGGAGGTTCTGAAAGGAATCAACCTCTCCATTACCGAGGGGGAGAGTCTCGGAATTGTTGGCGCTTCGGGGGCTGGCAAGTCAACGCTTCTCCATATCATCGGAACGTTGGAAAAGCCGACGGCGGGTGAGGTTCTTTTTGAGGGGAAGAATCTTTTTAATGCCAACGAAAAAGCGCTGAGTCATTTTCGCAATCGCTCCCTCGGTTTTGTTTTTCAGTTTCATCATTTACTCCCCGACTTTACAGCACTGGAGAATGTGATGATTCCTCTCTTGATTGGAGATGAGACGAATCAAAAGGCTAAAAGCTTAGCCGGAGAAATTCTTGAAAAAGTGGGTTTAAGCGGACGATTGACCCACAGGCCGGCCCAGCTGTCGGGAGGGGAACAACAACGGGTGGCGATTGCCCGTGCGTTGGTGGCCAAACCGCGGTTGGTTTTGGCTGATGAACCTTCCGGCAATCTCGATTCCGAAAATGGGGGGCAAGTTTTTGATTTACTTTTGGGGCTGAATCGGGAATTAAAGACCACTCTTGTTGTCGTGACCCATAACGAAGAACTGGCAGGCAGGCTCGATCGTGTTATTTCAATTGTCGATGGAAAAATTTCCCCTTTTCACAAATAAAAGATTCTTTTTTACCCTCTTCTTTCTTTTGTTTTTTTCTTTTTCTCTCCAATCAGCCGAAAGGATTGCCAGAATAGACTTTGTGGGGCTGGTCAAAACGGAGGCCTCTTCTCTTAAAGGGCGTCTTTCTTCCAAAGAAGGGGCTTTCTATTCCCAAAAAAGTGCCAGTCAGGATGTCAAAGCGCTTTTTGCCACCGGTCTTTTTGAAGATGTTTCAGTTAGCCGGGAGGGGGGCGCGGGAGGGATCAGGCTGGTGTTTCATGTGGTGGAAAAAGGGACGATTGGGGCTATTACATTCAGGGGAAACCGCAAAGTGAAGAAAAAAGATTTGGAGAACGCGTTGACCATCCGTGAATTCAACCAGATTGACGAGGGGAAGATTTCCGAATCGGTCCGCGCGATCAAAAAACTTTATGAGGAGAAGGATTATTCCCTGGTGGAAGTGGGGTGGCACCTGGACCCCCTGGACTCGGAGAACAATGAATACGAGCTTGTGTTTGATATTCAGGAAAACCGCGGAGTGAAAATCCGGAGGATTGCTTTTGTCGGCAACAAAGCTTTTTCAGACAAAAAACTGGCCAAACAGATGCGGACCAAGGTCAAGGGGTTTTTGTCCTTTATCAACAAATCGGGAAAACTGGATGATGATGTTTTGCAATCGGACACGGATCTTCTTTATTATTTTTATCTCAACAAAGGTTATCTGAAAGCCAAGATCGGCAAGCCTCAGGTGAGCCTCACCCGGAACAACAGGGCTTTAAATATCACCATTCCGGTTTTTGAGGGGGTGCCTTACAAAATTTCTTCGGTGGATGTTGCGGGGGATATCATGACAACAAGGGAAGAGCTTTTATCCCAGCTTGAACTGAAAGCGGGGGAAACCTACAGCCGGATGAAACAAGACCAGGATACGATGACACTGGGGAGCATTTACGGCGACCAGGCGTATGCTTTTGCTTCCGTGGTTCCGCGCATTACGACGAATGATGAGGCCAAGACAGCCGATATTGTTTATGACATTCAAAAGGGGCCGAAAATATTTGTCGAAAAGATTGTCATCAAGGGGAACATCATTACGCACGACAAGGTGATCCGGCGAGAGATGCAGATCATGGAAAATGCCCCTTACAACCAGAGTGCGATTGATCTTTCAAAAAGGCGTCTGGTGCAGTTGGGTTATTTTTCGGAGGTCAATGTAGCGACCCCACGCGGAAGCCGGGATGATCTGATTGATCTGGTGATTGAGGTCAAGGAAAAGCCGACCGGTTCTTTCAGCATCGGAGCTGGTTTTTCATCACTGGAAAGTTTTATTTTTAATGCGTCTATTCAGAAAGACAATTTTTTTGGCCGCGGACTTAAAGGAGGAGTGATGGCCAACATCTCGAAGCTCCGGCAGGAATTTGCGTTTAATGCCACTGATCGATATTTTCTGGATACCCGCTGGATCACGTCGCTCAATGTCCACCGTTATTCGTCAGCCTTGAACCGGGATTTTGACCAGAAATCGTTTGGAGGAGCGCTCACTTTTGGACGGGAGGTTTTTCCTTTTTTTGATGCCAGTGTTGGATACAATATTGAAGACGTGACGGTGACCAATTTTTCTTCGCAAGTGCCCGCTTTTTTCCAGCAGAACGCCTCGGGGCTCACTTCAAGCGTGCTGAGCACTTTGGCTTATGATACGCGGGACAACCGGATTTTTACCACCAAGGGGATGTATAACGCGGTGAGCGGCGAGTATGCGGGGCATGGAGTGGGGGGGGATAATGATTACTGGAAGATGCAGGCGGAGAGCCGTGTTTTCTTTAAAATGCCCTGGAAGACTGTTCTGAAAGCCCGCGGACTTTTTGCCTATGTCAATTCACTCTCTTCCGACCCGGTTCCTCTGTTTGAACGATTTTTTCTGGGAGGGGTCAATACCCTGCGTGGTTTTGATTTTAACAGCATTGGACCCAGCTTAAGCATTCCCAGTTCAGCCACCGGCGGCGATCATGATTTTACCTACGGCGGCAACCGGATGATGATGTTCAATCTGGAGTATGAAGTGCCCCTTTACGATCCGGCCGGCATTCGGGCGGTCATTTTTGCCGATACGGGACAATCCTATGCAGAGACTGAATCGATTGATATTTTGAGATTTCGAAGCGACTACGGTTTTGGCCTCCGCTGGAATTCCCCCTTTGGCCCTCTCCGCTTTGAATGGGGCTTTCCGATCAAAAAACGGGAGGGAGAATCGTTTACCGTCTTCAATTTCACCATTGGCCAGTCGTTTTGATTAAGAGAAAATAATCCCCTTATTTTTTTATCAATATTGTATAAAATTACCCTTGATTTATAACAGATAATATATTTTAATTAATGATATAGTATGTTTATAGAAAGAAGCCTCTATTCATGTTTGCAGGAATGGAAAAGAAACGAAACAAGAAAACCGTTGATCATTCGCGGGGCGAGGCAGGTGGGAAAAACATCGCTCATTACCCATTTTGGAAAGAGCGAATATGAAAACCTGTTGCATGTTGATCTGGAACGGGAACACCCTGTCAGAAACATTTTCAGTTCGGGAGAAACTGTTTCAACAATGATCCGGCAGCTGGAAGTCATCAAAAAAATCCCCGTTACGGAAAATACCCTTCTTTTTCTGGATGAAATCCAGTCGTCTCCGGCGGCTGTTTCGGTGCTTCGTTATTTTTATGAGGATTTGCCAAAAATTCCTGTTATGGCGGCCGGTTCCCTCCTGGAATTCACATTGGACGACGACATCCGCTCCTTTCCCGTGGGAAGGGTGGAATTTCTCTATCTGTACCCTCTTTCGTTTCGGGAATATCTGGCCTCAAAAAAAGAAGTCCCGCTCCTTGATTTTTTGAAAAATGTTTCTCCCGATGAAAAAATACCCGATGTCCTTGTGAACCATGCCCGTGGTCTTCTCCGGGAATATTGGCTGGTGGGGGGAATGCCGGATGTGGCGCGTCATTTTCTGGAAAAAGGGAGTTTCAAAAAATCGGACGAGGTGACGGAAAACCTGATTTCAACCCTGGAGGAGGATTTCAGAAAATACCGCACCCGTTTTGATTTTCGCATTTTGGAATTCCTTTTCCGGGAGACGTGCAAATGGATCGGCAGAAGGGTGAACTACTCAAAACTGGGGGGAGGCACTTATCGTGTGGCGCAGGTTTCAACAGGCCTTGACCTTCTGGAAAAAGCGATGCTGGTTCGCCGGGTGAATCCGGTCGGTTTCCCCCAATTTCCTCTGCAAAAGCTGGGGAAACTCCATCCCAAAATTTCTTTTCTGGATATGGGACTTGTCCAATCCATCAACCGGATTTCAGAAGACATACTCTCCAGTCCCCAACTTTCTTCCGTCTATCAGGGGGGGCTTGCCGAGCAGTTTGTGGCGCAGGAAATGCCGGCTTTGATTCACCAGAAGACCAAACCGGAGTTGTTTTTTTGGTCCGCCGAAAAAAAAGGCTCTACAGCCGAGGTGGATTATCTCTATCCGTTGGGGGGGCGCCTTATTCCTGTCGAAGTGAAGGCGGGAAAAGGGGGTTCGCTTTCCTCCCTGCATCAATATAACAGTCTCTTTCATCCCCCCCTGTCCATCCGTATCTACGATGGTCCGTTGTCATTGGAAACAATCGACGTCAAGCTTCCCCTGGACAAAAGAGCCCGTTATCCTCTTCTCAACCTTCCGCTTTACATGATTTCCGAAATTCCGAGATTGGCAAAGCAGATCATTGATTCGCCAGCCTCCCGATTGTGAGGGATGAATTTTTTTACCTGGTCCAGCAGATGGATGAGATGAAAAAGAATTTTTTCGGTATGAAAATTTTGCGATTATTATTTCTCGCGGCCTCTTTCGGTTCTATCGGCATTGTGGCGTGGAAGGACCAATCAAAAATGACTTGACTAGTCTAGTCAGATTACGTATCTTGTTCTTATGAGCGAAGCTTATTCCATCTACGAGGCCAAAACGCATTTTAGCAAGGTGGTCAAAAAGGTTAAAGAGGGAAGGGAAATCATCATCAAAGAAAGGGGTGTTCCTGTCGGTAAGATCGTTCCTCTCAAGAAAAAAGAGAATTTTGAGGAGCGACTTGAACGTTTGGCCTTGAGGGGCAGTCTCCTGCCGGGAAGAGGCGGCCGCCTGCCCAAGGGAATTAAAAAATCGGGAGCTCTCAGGCGATTTTTGGAGGAACGTGATTGAAGACCATTTATGTTGACTCATCAGTGATTGTCTCCCTTCTTTTTGAAGAGGGGATCGGTGAAAAGGGGGGACACGTTCTTGAAAAAGCCCGGTGGATCAGTTCCTCTCTTTTGGAAGCAGAGGTCTATTCGGCCGCCAGACGGGAGAAAATCCCTTTGGAATTAGCGGCGGCCTTTGTGCAAAGGGTATCTTTGGTTTATCCTGAGGGATCCTTGCAAAAAGAGTATTTGGCTATTTTCCGTCAAGGATATGTGCGGGGGGCCGATGCTTATCATTTAGCCACAGCTCTTTATCTGGATCCGGAATGCCAAAACCTGAATTTTGCCACAGTCGACAAAAGGCAGGCCGAACTAGCTGAAGTCATCGGATTTCATCTTGTTCCTCTTTAATTTTTTCCTTCTTGATTCGTCCGCAGTTTTATCCTAGTTGAATGAAATCATTTTTTAAAAGGAGCTTTAAATGAAAACTATAAGTCTTTTATTCTTGTTTGTATTTTTAACTGTTTCCCCCTTGGTTCAGGCGGAGGCGAATGCCCAGGAAAAAATAGCCCTCGTGAGCCTGCAGCGGGCTTTGAATGAAGTCGAGGAGGGGAAGAGGGCCAAAACAACGCTCAAGGCCGATTTTGACGCTAAACAGGGGCAGTTGGAATCCTTGAAAGCAAATCTCAAAAAAATGAAGGACGATTTGGACAAACAAAAAATGGTATTGTCCGAAGAAGCACTGAAGACCAAATCCAACGAAATTCAGACCAAATTCATGGAGCTTCAACAAAAGGCGATGCAGTATGAACAGGAGCTGAAAAAGAAGGAAGCGGAGAGCGCCGATAAAATCTTGAATAGTCTCCGGACCCTCGTTGTCAATCTGGCCAAAAAAGGGGGATACGACATTGTTTTTGAAAATTCAGGAGAAGCGGTCCTCTATTCAGCCAAGGGAGTTGATATCACGACTGAACTGATCAAGAGCTACAATGCCGGTCAACGATAAAAATTTGAGCCCCATCAATCCAGAACTTCTCAAAATTCTTGTATGCCCCCAATGCAAAGGGGAGGTAGTCTATTCCTCGGCCGATCAACACCTCACCTGTTTCTCGTGCAAACTGGTTTATCCTGTTCAGGAGGGAATTCCGGTCATGATTGTTGAGGAAGCGGCGCAACGGGGAAGCCAAGGCATATCATAAAATGGAATCTGTTAATCCTGACATGCTTTCCATGGTTGTTTGCCCCGAATGCCGGGGAAAGCTTCACGCGACAAAAGAGGAAGTTCTTCTCTGTGTCCGGTGCCGGCTCTGTTTTCCTTTTATCGATGGGGTGCCGGATCTCAATCCGGCCAATGCCATGCCGGTCGGAACTGACGGGAAACCGGTGGTTAAAGACAAAACTGCTTTCTTTACGATCTCTGAAGGAAAGGACAGCGGGGTCAACTTCCGGGTTGACGTCGGTTGTTGCAAGGCGATCGGCAGAAAACTTGATGATACGGCCAAAACTCAGGTTTTTAACCTCGATTTTACCATGAGTCTGGATGAGCATACCCAAAAACTGATCCTCAACTATCTGGCCAAAACAACCGGTTCAAAAATGAAACAAAAGAACACGCATGAAGTTCGTGATCTCGGACATTTCAAAAGATTGTCCGATCTTATTTTAAATGATCCGGGGGCCAGCCGTCTTCACGCCATGATTTTTTATGATGAACAGGGGGTCGGCATTCTCGATCTGGTCAGCAAGAACGGGACTTTTGTGAATGGAAAAGAAGTGGAAGCGATGATGATGAAACCGGGAGACGAAGTCCGTGTCGGAAACACCCGGATGACCTTTGTATTGAAATAATTTTTATGCATTCCATGACCGGCATGGGGCGCGCGCGAGGCAAGGTTCAATCCTCCCATTTTCTTGTCGAAGTCAAGTCAGTCAATCATCGCTATTGCGAAGTCAATACCCGTTTCCCTCCCCGTCTGCAGTCGTTGGAAATTCCCCTCGTTAATCTGATCAAAAAAAAAATAAATCGGGGAAAAATTGATATCTGGATTGGGGAAGAAAAAAAGGAGGAAACTGTTTTCAGCGTGGATGAAAAGGCCCTTAAAGGCTACCATGAGTTATTGAAATCGATCCGGAAGAAATTGAAACTGAAGGGAGAGGTGACCCTTGAAAATTTGCAACAGGGCTTTCATCTGTGGGGTGACAAACCTCCCGATTCCTTCCAATTTTTGCCGGGGTTGAGAAGACTCGTGGAGTTGGCTTTGAAAGAGCTGATGAAAATGAGAGAAAAAGAAGGAAAACATCTCCGGCAATCCTTGTTGCGGCGACTGGATAATCTCGAAAAGATCAGAATTTTGGTTGCAGAAAAAAGTCCCCTTTTTCTGGAAGTTTATCGGAAAAAATTTGAGATAAGGTTGAAGAAAATCCTGGGGGAGTCGACCGAAGTGGATCCGGCCCGCTTGAACCAGGAAATTGTTTTTCATGCCGACCGCTGCGATATTTCGGAGGAGTTGGAGAGGCTCTTAAGCCATATTGGCCAGTTAAAGATGCTCCTGGCAAAGAAGGAACCGGTTGGCCGTCCTCTTGATTTCTTGATCCAGGAGATGAATCGGGAATGGAACACGATTGCCTCCAAGTCTCCGGATGCCACTATTTCCCATCTTGTGGTGGAAGCCAAAAGCGAGATGGAAAAAATGAGGGAACAGGTGCAAAATGTAGAGTAGGGGTTTGAAACTGTCATGCAATCTCCCCCCATCATTGTGATTTCAGGGGCCTCCGGTTCGGGCAAGACTTCGCTTTGCCGTCTGATTGCCGACGCCTTTGGTTTCCACTACGGCGTCTCTCATACCACCCGCCCGCGACGCTCTTCAGAGGTCGAGGGGCGCGACTATCATTTTGTCAGCCGCGCTCAGTTTGACCAGATGGTCAAAAATGATCTTTTTCTGGAATGGGCCGAGGTTTACGGAAATTTCTATGGCACGTCGCGTGAGGAGGTTCATCTCCCTCTTTCCAGAAAACAGGGGGTTATTCTGGATGTGGATACTCAAGGGGCGCTCAACCTGAAGAAAAAGATTGAGGGGGTCTGGCTTGTTTTTGTCAAAACCCCTTCCCACGAAGAATTGAAAGCACGTCTGAAAAAAAGGGGGACCGAACCGGAAGATGTTCTGCACAAAAGATTGACGAAAGCAGGCAAGGAAGAATCGTTCATGACCTTATACCATACGGTGATTGTGAATGATGATTTGGATAGAGCCTTTAAGGAACTTTGTGATATCCTGAAAACAAAGATTTCATGCTCAAACTCGAAAATGTCATCCACAAAGTAAAATCCTACAATCCGCGGGCCGACATTGACCTGATCAAGAAAGCCTATGTTTTCAGTGCCAAGGCGCATGAAGGGCAATTGAGGCGGTCGGGCCAGCCCTTTGTCACCCATCCGCTGGAAGTGGCGAATATACTAGCCGATATGAAGCTGGATGTTCCCTCCGTTGTTGCGGGGGTTCTTCACGATACCATCGAGGATACTCGGTCAACGAAAGAAGAGATTTCTTCCCTTTTTGGTGAAGACATTTCCAGTCTGGTTGATGGCGTCACCAAACTTTCCAAAATAGAGTTCAACACCCGCGAGGAAAGGCAGGCTGAAAATTTTAGAAAGATGATCCTGGCCATGTCCAAGGACATCCGGGTGATTCTCATCAAACTGGCCGACCGCCTGCATAATCTGAAGACGCTCCAGTTCATGACCGAGGAAAAGCAGATGCGAATTGCTCAGGAAACGCTTGATATTTACGCGCCGCTGGCCAATCGATTGGGAATCCAATGGATGAAAGTCCAGTTGGAGGATTTGAGTTTTCGTTTTTTGAGGCCGAACCTCTACCGGCAGTTGGAAAAGAAAATCGCGAAACTCAAAAAAAACCGGGAGGATTATATCGCTCGGGTTGAAAAAGAGGTCCGCCGCCATTTTAAAGACGCCATTCCTGATTTCGAAATTTCCGGACGAATGAAACATCTTCATGGCATTTATCAAAAGATGGAACGGCAGAACATCACCTTCGAGCAGGTTCATGACCTGCTTGCTTTTCGCATTCTCACGCGCACGGTGGAGTCCTGTTACGAAGCTTTGGGGCTCCTTCACAGCATCTGGAAGCCGGTTCCGGGGCGGTTCAAGGATTACCTGGCCATGCCCAAAACCAATAATTATCAATCGCTTCACACCACCGTCGTTTGTCTGGATGGCGAGCGGGTGGAATTTCAGATCCGGACTTTTGAAATGCATGAAATTGCCGAAAAGGGGATTGCCGCCCACTGGAAATACAAGGAAGGGGGGCCGATTGACTTGAAGGATGAGCGAACCATCCGGTGGCTGAGGCAATTTGCCGACTGGCAAAAGGAGGTGACCGATTCCATCGAGTATCTGGATACCGTCAAGCTCGACCTCTTTGCCGCCGACATTTATGTTTTTACCCCAAAGGGGGATGTGAGGGAACTCCCCTATGGAGCCACACCCATTGATTTTGCCTACAGCATTCATTCCGATATTGGAGAGCACTGTGTGGGAGCCCGCATCAACGGGAGAATGGTTCCCTTGTCCGCCAAGCTGGAGAGCGGAGACGCGGTGGAAATCATCACCCACAAGCATGGCCATCCCAGCAAGGACTGGCTAAAGTTGGCGGTTAGCTCGCGGGCGCGATCCAAAATTCGTCAGTTCATCAAACAGGAGCAGCGGGGAAAAAGCATTGCTTTGGGCAAGAATCTTTTTGAACAGGCATGCGCCAAGGTGGGATTAAATCCGGCCGAAGTCAGGGAGGGGGAGGTTTTTAAAAAATATCTGGAAAAAAAGGGGATCAACAGCGACAACCTTTTTTATTCGAATATTGCTTATGGCAAGGTGTCTCTCCCTTCCCTGCTTTCAGGCCTTGCCCCGCAGTCTGCGAAAGAAAAGGGGGAAGAAGGGATTATCCGTAAAATTTTCAGGAAGGTTTCCCAAAGAAACCGGAATGCGGTGCTGGTGGATGGCCTGGAGGATCTATTAATTACCTTTGCGAAATGTTGTCTTCCCATACCAGGGGATCCGATCGTTGGATTTGTTTCAAGGGGACGAGGGGTGACTCTTCATCGGACTGATTGTTCGAAGGTTCCCTCCATTGACCCTGGAAGACGGGTTCACACCGCCTGGAATGTAAATGGAGAGTTGATCCGAACCGCCCGCTTGAGGATCATCTGCGAGGACAAAGCTGGCATGCTGGCCCACATCACCCATGCGATTTCGGAAAAGAAAATCAATATTACCCGCGCTCTTGTCAGAACCACCAAGGATAACAAGGCGATTATTTTTCTGGATGTGAGCGTTTCTCATGTGGCTGAACTTTACGGGGTGATCAAAGAGGTTGAAAAGATTGAAGGGGTTATTGGTGTCGAAAGACAGATGGGTTAAACGGCTTTGATGACAAGGCCCGACCGGATGCACCGGGTGCAGGCCCGGACGCGGCGGATGGTTTTGCCGATCAGCGCCCGGACGGTTTGGAGGTTGGGAAACGACCGTTTGACCGTCTTGTTATTGGCATGGGAGACATTGTGTCCTATCAGCGGTCTTTTGTTGCAGTAATAACAAGTGTGTGCCATAGTGAGGGGGTCATTAACAGGAGTTCAGAATGACTTCAACAGAAAAAAATCCCTTAAAAAAAATTCTGATTATTGATGACGAACCTGATTTGCTGGAAATCATCAAGCTGAGGTTGGAAGCGGAAGGCTTCGAGGTCATGGTGGCGGAGGGGGGAGAGAAGGGGTTTCACCTGGCCAAAGAAAAAAAACCGGATCTCATTTTTCTGGACATCATGATGCCCGGCTTGAATGGTTTTGAAACGGCTGTTCTTTTACAAAAAGATCCACTAACCCGGTCTGTTCCGATCGTTCTCTTAACAGCTAAAACCCAGGATGCTGATCGCGAAGAAGGGACCCGTGTGGGAGCGGTGGACTACATTGTCAAACCTTTTGAAATAAACGATTTTATCAATAAAATCAATATTTATCTCCCATAAATTGTAATGCCTCAGTTTTTCCTTCCAAGACCGTAAACACCAGTTGCCAAAACATGGCGGATATTTGATAAACCTCTGGGGACTTCATCCGCCAGAGGCG
>SBBF01000034.1 GCA_005240075.1 Nitrospira sp. | reverse complement strand
GAGGGGTGGGGGTTGATTATGATTACGGGCCGGTGGGGGTGAAATTTTCAGCGTTTGATTTTGAAACCAAAAGGGGGGAGAAGCCCCACTTGAAGGCGATGGGGCAGGTTCATGTGACCAAAAACATTTTTTTTCTGGGAGGGCTGGATGATTTTATCAGCAACGATCAGGACCCCGATTGGTTTATGGGAGCGGGGTTGACGATGACGGAAGACGATTTGAGTTCGGTTTTTGGCCTGATGAAAATAAAACCGTGAGTTCCCCCCTCCAACGCCCGGGTGGTGGAATTGGTAGACACCCAGGACTTAAAATCCTGTGGAGCCTTAACCGCTCCGTGCCGGTTCGAGTCCGGCCCCGGGCACCCAAATCATGGCAGATGCACCATCTCATTCAACTTGTGAATCCCTTTTTCGCCGTCAGAGTAAGTGATTTCGGCGATATCCTCCGTTAACTTGTCTATGGTTGCTGTCCACCAGCTGTTTCCCTGCCATACCGATACTACCTTCTCTCCCACTTTCAAACAGGGGACAATCCCTCCTGCATAAAGAAGTTCTGGATGGGCGACCACTTCGTTTTGTTTTTTGATGCCGGTGGTGTTATCGCTGTATTTGACTTCAATGTATTCTCCCTTGATGGCTGTAATGTTGGCAGTCCACCAATTGTTTCCCTGCCAAGTGGCCACCACTTTCTGGCCGACAGCCAGAGGGGTTTTTGCTGGGTCCTTGCATTCCAGGGCGTTGGCCTGAGAATAACCAAAGGTCAGTAGCACAAAAAATGAAATAACAATTTTTTTCATAAAATAGGCTCCTTTTAAAAGGGTTTGGAAGAAAAGAAACGTTATCCTATTTTCAGAACCAGGTCAATTTTGTTGAAGACGGTTTGTTATTGTAACATACGGGAATGACTGTTAAATAAGTGATTCAATAAAAAAATATTTTTTGACGAAACTTTTTTTTACAAATGCCGATAATAGGGAGTATAAAAGGAATAGACAAAAACTATGGCAAAAGGAATAGACAAAAACTATGGCAAAAGGAATAGACAAAAACTATGGCGCCCCCTTTAACTTCTGTTGCAGTCAGTGATTTATGTCAAGAATTTCAGCCCGTCCTGGAGTTGAGCCCCGATGGTTTTGCGGCAGTCGTGGATCTGTTGGACCAGAATGCCGACCATTTTATTGATGATTCAGAGTTGTTTGACATTTTTGGCGTGGAATTGTCCTGTTCGGAATGGATGGAAATGCTCGGCATTGCCGCTTACTCACACCTCACACCTCAAACGCTTTATTTTGGCGAATGCCCCCCCTTTAACAGGCCACTGGAGCCCGAACCAGATGTCTGCTCCAATACTGATGGCGAAGTGACGGAAGAAGATGCCCAAGTGGCGTTGGATTTTTTAATGAGTTTGTCGTTTTATTTACGGTCGAATCGGGATGTCATTAGCGGCTTGGAGCGGGATAGTTTATTTTTTCAATGTACTCCAGATGTTCCAGACAGATCTGAAGAAAAGGACTTTTCAAGAAAGCAGTTTAACGTTCCCAAAGAGGAGAAAAATTTTAAAATTGCCGAAGAAGCGAGAATAAGAGTTCAGGAAGCGCTCGACGAATTTATAAGCGATCAAACAGCCGTTGATTATTACGCCAAGCTCTGTCGTGAAGCCCGCATAATGGACCCTGACAACGTCAGGGGGGCTGCTCTACTCATCATGAACAGGGATAGCCTTGCAGGCACCAACCCGCTGGATGACTATCCGGAGGACATCTTTCTATGCAAGTGATTCTTGCTTGGCAACCAAAAGAACCATCACCAACATTGCGACACTTCGTGCTCCGCTATGACATCAGTTACCATTTTACTGCCTGAATTTGTCATACAGACACACATCATGAGACAATCGTATATCGTATATGTAGATTTCCCTCCCACACCCTCGAACTCTGTCTCCATAGTTTTGCTGTCAAAAGCGCAGGTGGTATCGGCATCTGACTGATCCATACAGCACTCTTCGGCCTCGTTAACAGCTTTAGTATTACTCTCACAACTCCCAGACTCCATTTTTCTAACAACGGGAGTGGAAGTTGCAGTGGTTGGTTTTATTGACTCTAAATCAGTCTTAACTGATCTTTCCACAGCCTGTGAGCTGTTAAGCAAAACCGATGTCAACAAAACAAAAACTGCAATGCCAATTCCTAAAATTATTTTTTTCATTATTTTTCCTCCTTGTTCATTTTGTTTAATCAACCTGATTTTTGATGTTTTCCCGCAGGAGACAAACAATCCTCAGGTCCTTAGATTGATTTTATAAAGCAAGATCCATGCCAAACCGTTAGATTCGAGTCTAAAAATTTTATCCCAAGTAATCTACTGAATTTGAATAGGATTCTTTGATTTGCGTTTTTCAATCACGAAACAAACGATCCAAAAATAGCCCCCATTTTGATTTTTTTATCATTTTGATATGACGGTCAGTCAAAGTTCTGACGGAAAAACAAATTTCCTGACTTCCTCATCGGGACATATGTTGTAGAGAGTCATGACATATGTCCTGAACTATTACAGACCTTAAAGCCGATCTTTCTTCGCTTTTTTCGGATATCGTCTTTTTCTAAACGTCTGATTGTCTGGAACAGGGACCTAATTGCCGTATCGTGAGTGCCCAGCCGTTTATCGTGTTCGGCCAATTTGAGGGCCAACTTTTTATTCGTGGTTAAAAGGTTCCTCAGATGAATGAAAGCCCGTACGACCACGATACTAGCTTGTATGGCCCGCCGACTCTTTAACACGTTGGCGAGCATGACGGCACCATGTTCGGTAAAGGCCTTCGGGAGGGCCGGGGAGAATTTCAACTGCCGGAGGTGATAACAAATTGTGATAACCTCGCCTTTCTCTTCAGCCGTAAGGGTAAACATAAAGTCGGGTGGAAAGCGCTCCTGGTTCCTTTTGACGGCCTGATTCAAGGCCCCTGTTGTAACGCCATAAAGTCTGGCCAAGTCGGCATCGAGCATGACCCGATGCCCGCGAATGAGAAGTATGGTTTGTTCAACTTGCTCTGCTGGAATGAGAAACTGCTGATCTGGCATACCTGCCTTCCTTTGTAAGAAGTTAAACCCCGTACTGCTGGAATGGTTTTCGGCTATCGGACATCGAGAGTTGTGTTTTTTTTGAAAAAAATTGCGGGAGGGCTAAAGTATCAGATTGGCAAGGCCGGCGGTTCTTTTTTTCAGAACCAGGTCAATTTTGTTGCGGACTTTGATACAAATCCCCGTTGACGGTGTAGTTTCCATCAGTTTCCACAAAGATAAAGATCGAATCATTTAAAATATGAGATGAGGGGAGAAACCCTCCCGAACCTTCCTCGGTCAGATAAATTTCTGCTCCCGATTCATTCAGGCGGTTCAACAGATCAGCATGGGGATGACCATAGCCGTTATCATCACCGGTTGATATCAGCGCGACGGTGGGATTTAAACTGTTCATAAAAAATTCGTTAGATGACGTGTTGCTTCCATGATGATTCACATGCACAACATCCACGCTTCCCACTAACGGCGCCACGAGGCTTTCAAGATCTGTCGTTTGTTCATCCCCCGAAAACCCACCGCCAGGAAGATCTCCTGCCGTGAAATAACGAAAGGAGCCGTAAGAAATCAGGAGCCCCATACTGTGAGCATTTTCATCATCATCGGCAATCTCCAATGCCCCTTTAGTCGTTTGACCGTTGATGATCAGACAATCAATCGTCAACCCTCCATCAAATAGGATTGATTCTCCTGCACCCATCACAATTCTTTTATTGCCGACAGCCGTTAAATAATCTTCAAACAATTCATCCTCTCCTTTTTTGTCCCCTCCCCGGTCATAAACATGATCCGGCAACAAATCATCCGACGTTCCCAGCTCTTGATCATATCCCGCCACAATTTCCGGAATGCCACCGATATGATCTCCATCATAGTGGGAAACAAAAAGGGCATCGATATGGTAGATTCCAAGCTGGGCCAATAAAGGAAGAACCTGATTTTTTCCCGATTCCAGAGGGCCCCCGTCGATCAAAATTGTTTGACCGGTGGGGGTGACAATCAAGGTGCTGTCCCCTTGCCCCACATCAATCGCAACCAGAGTTAGGGTGTCTCCGATATTCTCAGTTTCTGATGTTGAAGAATCAGAAAACTCATCCCCTGAACTGGTGGAATGAATGACTCCCTGACAGGAAATAGACAGAAAAAAAATGAGCAAAATAAAAAAACCTTGATCCTTAAATCCCATGATGCTGACAGATGCAAAAATAGTGCCACGACTTCCTGCCAGTTTATTTTGATTTTGAAGTTGAGAGAGTTCGATTTTCGGTCGGTTTAAGGTTCCACAAAAACTCCTGTCTCGCTTTCTAAACACTAACTATCCGAAAAATAAAATCATCTCTTTTTGGCACACAACTTGCATCAAGGGGATGGGGACTTCATTATGCGATACGTTTGTTTTCTTATCCTGGTTTTGTTATCTCCCATCGTCTATGGGGACACGTCTCTTTCTTCTCAATTGGAAAAAAATCTGTCAGACGAACCTGATTTTTCTGAAATCATCAAAATAGCCGCTCACATTGAAAAACTTGACTTAAAAAATGTGGATCAATGGGAAAGGAGGTCGCGCAAGGCCCCCTGGCTTCCCGCACTGTCGTTTGGCTATGACCGTACCTTGCGGCAGACCGACTCTCTCTCCATTTCAGATAATATCTCTGTCTCCAGCGACAACGTGACCATCGGCCCCAGCGAAACTGATCTGGATGAATCGGCTGTCGAAGGGGATGTTTTTCGCGTTCGCGCCGTTTGGTCGCTGGACGAACTGGTTTTTTCTCCCAAGACACTTGATGTTTCCGGCGAGGTCCGGGAACTTTTTAAAAGCCGTCTTCAGTTGTCTGATTATCTTTTCAAAATCTATTCCAAACGGCGTGAATTGTTGGCTCAGTATTTGCTGGTCAAAGGGGGAGCGTCCTCCCAGGCGTTTCTGATCTATGAACAAATTTCTGTTTTGACCGACCAGTTGGATGCCTGGACCGAAGGACATTTCCATTCGCGATGGTGGAGGAAGAAATGAAAATCGTTCTTATAATGATAGTTGCAGTTTTTTGGGGATGTTCTCCGCTCTTTTCAAACTCGACAAAACACCTCACTCAACCCTCCGTTGTCTGGGTGACGCCGAGCGATGGGGAGTTGGTGGAGGAGTTGACAACAATTCAGGCAGCCTTGTCTCTCCCCATTGATTCCTCAACTGTCCATGAAAAGAGTTTTCTGATTGTGCCGGCTGAAATGGTTCAGGAGGATTTGCGCTCCCTTTCAACAGGCGATCTTGCGGATAAAATTGACGATGAAGAGTTGGTTTCTCTGAACGGATCCTATTCTTTTTCTGCCGATTCAACTCTTGTTTCCTGGAACCCCACGGAGAAACTGGATGCCCTGGCGAGCTACTACGTTGTGTTGACCTCTCGCATTCAGACTCCTGATCACATACCGCTCAATCAAATCCCTGATTCGAACCCCACCTATTTTGTAAGCCGGTTCACCCTTCAGGGGGAAGTCAGTTCTTCCGTTTCTTCTGAAGAAGGGGAATTGGCTCCCGCTTTTCTTCTCATCAACGAGATTTATTATGACGATGCCGAATCAGACACCGACGGGAATCTGTTTATTGAACTGTATGGTTCTCCCTCTGCGGATGTCAGCGGATATATCATTCGTTTTGTCAACGGTGATGATGGGGAGGCGACAGATGAGATTGTTCTGCCGGAATCAACTTTTCTTCATGACAACGGATTGCTGGTTATTGCCGATTTGAAAACCGGCAGTTCAGATGAAACCGATGTCCTGAATGCCGATCTGCTGGATAATTTTGATCCGCAAAATGGCCCCGATAGCATCCAGTTATTAACCCCAGCGGGCGATCTGATCGATGTGGTTGGTTATGGAGACGGATGGGGGAATGAGGATCTCCAGGGGAATTTTCTTTATGAAGGAGAGCCTGCTGTTGGATGTGAGGCGGGGCAGAGTTTGTCTCGCGTTAATTATCAGGATACCCAGAACAATTTAAACGATTTTGTAATCAATACCGTTCCCTCACCTGGATCGGGGGAGGTGACTCCACTTGTTGAAGCATCCCGGGAGGAGGAACCTGCGGAAGAAACGGGAGAATCAGAAACCGCTCTCGAAATCATTTCGAATGACATTCACTTTACAGAAGTTGTCACCGATCCCCAACAGGATTGGGGCGATACGGAGGGGGGGAATGGAATTGCTTTCGATGCGTATCCTGGTTCGGGAACTGTGGGGACAACCGATGAGTGGATTGAAATCGCAAACGGGAGGGATGAAACGGTCGATTTGACCGGTTGGCGGGTGGAGATGATCGATGGGACCGATGCCACCGAATGGTTGACTGACACCGAATTCCAGCCGGATGAATTTCTGGTTCTGGGAAATCCCGAAGGGGATTTGAAAAATACGACGACTTTAAAGCTCTATGATCAAGTTGATGCGCTGATCGACGAACTGGTTGTCGAAGACGCCAATGCCGACAGCCTGGAGAATGAATCCTATCAGTTGACCGATGACGGCTGGATGATGGGGGAGGCAACGATCGGGTTCTAAAATTCTTTCATCTTGCACAAAAAAAAGAGCCAAGATATAGGAATCTTGCATGATTCCACGGTATAGCCTGCCTGAAATGACCCGAATTTGGGAAGCGGAAAACAGGTTTAAAATCTGGCTGGACATTGAACTTTTGGCCCTGGAAGCCTGGTCCAAACTGGGTCAGGTCCCTCCTGAAGTGGTGAGAACCATCCGCGGGAGAGCCAAGTTCAACAAGGATCGGATCGATCTTCTCGAAAAAGAACTCAAACATGATGTGATAGCCTTTCTCACTTCCGTTGCCGAATTTGTGGGAGGGGAAGCCCGCTATTTGCACAAGGGAATGACCTCGTCGGATGTGCTCGACACCTCTTTTGCGGTCCAGCTATCCCAAGCTTCTGAAATTTTGTTGAAAGACATTGATCGTCTTCTGTCGGTCTTGAAATTGCGGGCTCATGAATTCAAGGACACCATGCAGATCGGACGAACGCATGGCATTCATGCCGAACCAATCACCTTTGGGCTCAAACTGGCTTCGTGGTATGAAGAAATGAAGAGAAACAGGAAGCGTCTTTGTGAGGCGGTCGAACAGATCGCTGTCGGAAAAATTTCCGGGGCGGTGGGCACCTTTGCCCTGGTTCCTCCTGAAGTGGAGGCGTATGTTTGTCAAAAATTGAAACTCAAAGTGGATCCGATTTCCACACAGATTATCAGCCGGGATCGTCATGCCCATTTTTTTACCACTCTTTCTTTGATAGGAGCGACTCTGGAAAAAATGGCGACTGAAATACGGCATCTTCAAAGAACCGAAGTCCTGGAGGTGGAGGAATTTTTCTCCGAGGGGCAAAAGGGCTCCTCCGCCATGCCCCACAAAAAGAATCCGGTCTTGAGCGAAAACTTGTGCGGTCTGGCCCGTCTTTTGCGGGGGCATGCGTTGACAGCGATGGAGAATACCCCTCTGTGGCACGAGCGGGACATTTCACACAGCTCCGCCGAGCGGGTTATCGGTCCGGATGCCACGATTCTTCTCGATTTCATGCTCCAAAGAATGTTACGCATTATTGAGTCCCTGGTTGTCCATCCTGATCAGATGCAGGCCAATCTGGAAAAAATGAGGGGGCTTTTTTTCTCTCAGCGCATTTTGCTTGCCCTAACTGAAAAAGGGGTTGCCCGGGAGGATGCCTACAAAATGGTCCAGCGAAGTGCCATGAAAGTTTGGGAGGAAGGAGTTGATTTTCTGGAAACCTTGAAAAAAGATTCCCAGATTACCAGGCATTTGAGCGCCAAAGAACTGGAACCGCTGTTTACGATCGGGGATTATTTTAAGCATGTGGATGCTATCTTTAACAGGGTTTTTAACTGAGAGGATGAAAAATGCAGAAAAAAGAAAAAATTTATGAGGGGAAAGCCAAAATCATCTATTCAACTGACGACCCGGATCATTTGATTCTTTACTATAAAGACGATGCCACGGCGTTTGACAACACAAAAAAGGGGACCATTGTTGATAAGGGAATCATGAACAATGCGATCTCCTCAAAAATTTTCCAACTTTTGTCCCAAAACCGGATCCCCAATCATTTTGTTGAAAAGCTCTCCGACAGGGAAATGGGGGTCAAGAAATTGCAAATGCTTCCGGTGGAAGTGCTCGTTCGAAACGTGGTGGCGGGGAGTTTGGCCAAACGGTATGGAATGGAAGAGGGAACCCCCCTTAAACGAACCATTCTGGAATTTTGCTATAAAGATGATTCTCTGCATGACCCCCAGTGCAACGAAGATCACCTGCTGGTCTTTGGATGGTGCACCGATCAGGAGCTCATCAACATCAAGAACTATTCCTTGCGGGTAAATGATTTTCTGGTCGGTTTTTTTGATTCTCTGGGGATTCGCCTGATCGATTTCAAGCTGGAGTTCGGACGATTCAAGGGGGATCTTTTGCTGGCTGATGAAATTACGCCGGATGGATGCCGTCTTTGGGACAAGAAGACGGGTGAAAAACTGGACAAGGACCGTTTTCGGAGAGATCTGGGGGGGGTCGAAGAAGCGTACAAGATCGTTTATGAAAAGGTCTTGAACTCATGAAAGCGCGTATTTATGTGACTTTAAAAAAAGGGGTTCTGGATCCACAGGGGAAGGCGATTGAGAACGCTCTTCATCTGCTCGGTTATGATTTTGCAAAGGATGTGAGACAGGGAAAATTTTTTGAAATGGAACTGGGTGAAATCGACAAAAATCAAGCCGGCAATAAACTGAAAGAAATGTGTGAAAAGCTCCTGGCGAATCTTGTCATTGAAGACTATGATTTTGATATGAAAAATGAATAATCCGAGAGTAGCGAGCGTCGGATTCATTCCGCGCGAGCGAATCCGCTGGGGGTTCGGGGGGGCTGCGGCCATCCCCCGATATGATGAGTCATGAGTTTGAAATTTAGTATTATTGTTTTCCCCGGTTCCAATTGTGATCAAGACTGCCGCTTTGCCCTCCAATCATTTCCTTTAGCTCAAACCCGGATGGTCTGGCACAAGGAGACCTTTTTGGGCGATACGGATGTCGTTATTCTTCCCGGAGGTTTTTCTTATGGGGATTATCTCCGTTGCGGCGCCATTGCCAAATTCTCGCCGATCATGAATGCGGTTTTATCTTTTGCAAAAAAAGGGGGATATGTTCTGGGGATTTGCAATGGATTCCAGATTTTGACCGAAACGGGATTGTTGCCAGGCGCTTTGATGCGGAACAAAAATCTCAGATTTATTTGTGATACGGTGAGATTAAAGGTGGTCAATCCTCAGATTCCGTACACACACAACGTGGGGGCGTATCGTGCCACAACCCTCCAGATGCCGATCGCCCATGGAGAGGGAAATTATTTTATTGATCCCATTGGTCTTCAAAGCCTTCAGGACAACAATCAAATCGTTTTTCAATATGAAGACAATCCCAATGGATCATTGGAAAACATTGCTGGCATCTGCAGTGAAAATGGTCGGGTATTGGGGATGATGCCCCATCCGGAGAGAGTTTGTGATCCTCTTTTGGGGGGAACAGATGGAAGGGTAATCTTTGAGTCGTTGCTCCACTCTTGACTATAATATCAATAATGATACTATATTAAATGGCCCGAATTGGTGACATGGTAGAGGGGATGAAAAAAAATCCCAAAAATGTCCGTTTTTTGGATTTGTGCAGAGTTTGTGATTTTTATTTTGGCGTTCCCCGGCAACAGGGGACCAGTCACAGGGTCTATAAAACCCCTTGGTCCGGAGATCCCCGTGTCAACATCCAGGATGACAGGGGCCATGCCAAGGTTTATCAAGTTAAACAGGTTTTAACGGCTATTGAAAAAAAGGAGATGGAAGATGCCCTTAAAAAATGATCATTATACGTACCGTGTGACCTGGTCTGATGAAGACAAAGAATATGTGGGGCTTTGTGTTGAATTTCCCAGTCTCAGCTGGCTCTCCACAACTCCCGAATTGGCGCTTCAAGGGATTCGCAGAGTTGTTTCCCAGGTAGTCAAGGATATGAAGAAAAGCGGCGAAGAGATTCCAGAACCCCTCTCTCAGAAGCATTTCAGCGGAAAGTTTGTGGTTCGTGTTCCTCCCGATGTTCATCGTAAACTAGCCATCCAGGCTTCTGAACATGGGGTCAGCCTCAACCGCTTGGCTAGTGCCAAGTTGGGGGTATCGTAATATACGCTCAAAGGGCCTTAAACAGCATGATCACTTCTGAAATTCTCAAACAACACAACCTGAACGAAGAGGAATACCAAAAGATTCTTCAAATCCTGGGGCGCGAACCGAATTTAGTGGAATTGGGGGTTTTTTCCGTCATGTGGTCGGAACATTGCAGTTACAAGAGCTCCCGGAAATTCTTGAAAAACCTTCCTACTACCGGCCCGCAGGTGATTCAGGGGCCGGGGGAAAATGCCGGAATCGTCGATATTGGCGATGGTTGGGGAGTGGCGTTCAAGATGGAATCGCACAATCACCCTTCTTTTATTGAACCGATGAACGGTGCCGCAACCGGAGTCGGGGGGATTTTGCGCGATGTTTTCACCATGGGAGCCCGCCCGTTTGCCATTCTCGATTCTCTCCGCTTTGGATCTCCCAAAAATCCCAAAACCCCTTTTCTTGTTAACGGAGTTGTAGCGGGAATTGCCCACTACGGCAATTGCGTGGGTGTTCCTACAGTCGGGGGAGAAGTTTATTTTGATGAATGTTACAACGGCAACATTCTGGTGAATGCCATGACGGCAGGGCTTGTTCGTCATGAAAAAATTTTCAAGGGGATAGCCAAAGGACCGGGAAATCCTGTTTTCTATATCGGTTCCAAAACCGGACGCGACGGAATTCATGGAGCCACCATGGCTTCTGATTCGTTTGACGAGAATGCCGAATCCAAAAAACCAACCGTTCAGGTGGGGGATCCTTTTACCGAAAAACTTCTTCTGGAGGCCTGTCTGGAATTGATGGAGAACGATGTTATTTTGGGAATTCAGGATATGGGAGCGGCGGGGCTGACCAGTTCTTCTGTGGAAATGGCGGCACGAGCGGGCAACGGTCTTCTTCTGGAGTTGGATCGCATTCCGGTCCGGGAAGAGGGGATGACCCCTTATGAAATTCTGTTGTCGGAATCGCAGGAAAGAATGCTCTTGGTGGCCAAAAAGGGGGGGGAAGAGAAAATCAGGGAGGTGTTGAAAAAATGGGATCTCGATTGCGCGGAGATTGGACAGGTGACCGATGACGGATTTTGGAGAGCCCGGTTTCATGGGGAAGAGGTGGCCCGGCTTCCTGTAAAACCGCTGGCCGGTCAGGCGCCGATTTACGATCGTCCTCGCATAAAGCCAAAAGATTTTGTTTCAAACCAGATTCTCGATCTCACAAACATCCCCTGTCCTCCTAATTTAAGTGATACTTTAAAAACAATTATTAAACATCCTGAAATAGCTTCAAAAAAATGGATCTATTCTCAATACGATCATCAGGTGATGACCCAAAGTTCGATTCTTCCCGGCTCTGATTCGGCGGTCATCTCACTCCATGGTATGAAAAAAGGGATCGCGCTGACCACCAACTGCAACAGCCGTTACTGTTATCTTGATCCCGTCATGGGAACGATCATTGCGGTTGCTGAAAGTGCGCGTAATCTAGCGGTGAGCGGTGCCCGTCCTTTGGCTCTGACCGATTGCCTCAATTTTGGAAATCCTGAAAATCCGGAAATCATGTGGCAGTTTGAGCAGAGCCTTGAGGGGATGAGAAGAGCCTGTCTGGAATTTTCCATTCCGGTTGTTTCAGGGAATGTCAGTTTTTATAACGAAACAAACGGTGTTTCCATTTACCCCACTCCCATCATCGGGATGGTGGGGCTTTTGGAAGAGATGGATCATCGCTGTGATTCTTTTTTCAAAAATGAGGGGGATCTGATTTTGTTGTTTGGAGAGCATACCGCTGAAATTGGGGGATCGGCCTATCTTAAAATAATTTATGAAATGGTTAAGGGAATTCCTCCGCGACTTGATTTTGAGAAAGAAAAAAGACTGATGAATCTGTTGGGAGAAATAACGAGCCATAAACTGGCAAACTCTCTCCATGATTTGAGCGAAGGGGGATTGGCGGTTAATCTTCTTGAGAGTTGCTTTGGGCCAAAGACTTTTGGGGTTGAAGTGACTTTGACTGATTCACTTGCTCCCGATCATCTTTTGTTTGGAGAGGGGCAGAGTCGGGTGATCGGTTCCATCGATCCCCAATTGAAAGCGAGAGTCGTTTCGCTCGCTCAAAAACAGGGGGTCCCTTGTCAAGTGATCGGGCATGTTGTAAAAGAGAGAATCGTGATTGGTAGAAAAAATGAAACCCCGTGGATTGATTTGTCAGCAAAGGAACTAAAGCGCTTATGGGAGAAAGGGTTTGCAGGGGGAGTCTTCAATTGTTAATAAGCGGGGATCGGACTTGTTCCGTCCGAGCGAATCCAACGGAGGGTTGGGGGCGCCGGAGGTAAAGCCCCCATTATTATGTGTGGGATCGTAGGGATTTATAATCATCCGGAAGCGGCTAAATTGGCTTATCTGGGGCTCTATGCCCTTCAGCACCGGGGGCAGGAGAGCGCCGGGATTGTCACGGCCAATGGACAAAAGCTGGTAGCTCATACCCAGATGGGTTTGGTGGCCGATATTTTTACGGAAGAGGTATTAGACCGCCTCCCCGGGTCAATGGCGATTGGTCATGTCCGATATTCCACAACGGGGGAATCGGTTTTAAGAAACTGTCAGCCCTTTACAATCAATTATTCCCGCGGTTCGCTTTCGGTCGCCCACAACGGAAATATTGTGAATGCAGGAAGACTGCGCGCTGAATTTGAGGCCCATGGAGCGATTTTTCAATCGACGATTGATACGGAAGTGATTCTCCATATGCTGGCCGATTCCAAAAAAAGGGATTTAGTCGACCGATTGGTTGAAATCCTTCCCCAAATCAAGGGGGCTTATTCTCTTGTTTTTTTGACCGAATCCCGTTTGATTGCCGCCCGCGATCCGTATGGATTCAGGCCTCTGGTATTGGGCAAAAAAGATGACAGTTTTGTTGTGGCCTCGGAAACCTGCGCGTTGGACCTGCTGGAAGCAAAATTTATTCGGGAGATTGAGCCGGGAGAGATTGTGGTTTTCGACAAAAGCGGGATGAAGAGTCTCAAACCTTTTGGCCCGCAAAAAAGGGCCCATTGCATTTTTGAGTATGTCTACTTTGCCCGTCCCGATAGCATTGCTTTTAACCGCAACGTTTATGAAATCCGGAAGGGGTTTGGTCAAATGCTGGCCAAGGAGGCGCCGGTTCAGGCGGACATGATTGTGCCGGTTCCCGATTCTGGCGTGCCGGCGGCGATAGGCTATTCGGAAGAGTCGGGAATTCCATTTCAGATGGCCCTTGTCCGCAATCATTATGTGGGGAGGACTTTCATTGAACCGGAACAGGCGATCCGCCACTTTGGAGTTCGGGTCAAACTGAATGCGGTCAAGCAAATGCTGGAGGGGAAGAAGGTGATTTTGATCGATGATTCGATTGTGCGCGGAACGACCAGCAGAAAAATTGTCAAGATTGTTCGTGATGCAGGAGCCAAGGAAGTTCATTTGAGAATTTCAGCGCCTCCTACCACCTGGCCCTGTTTTTATGGAATTGACACACCGCGGCGAGAGGAGTTGATCGCAGCCAAACAGGATGTTGAATCGATCCGAAAATATGTAACGGCTGATACGCTTGCCTATCTTTCAACCCAATCTCTTTATTGGTTTGAAAAACAAAAGCCGGGAGAGTGGTTTTGTGATGCCTGTTTTACTGGCAACTACCCGGTCGGGGCCGATGAAATCCGCCATACCATCCGTTCGGAGACCGGCACGCTCTTAACCGCCAGGCTCCACTGATGATATCAGGAAGTTGGATCGCAATCGGTCAGTGATGGGTGGCCCGACTGGGGGCCCCCCAATGAGCGCCTGCAGATGGAGCCAAGAAACAGTCAACTTTAGTTCAAGAAACGGTCGACATCGAAGCCTCGATTGGGGGTAAGGAGGGACAGGACCCGTCACTGACCGATAACGTTTGATCCCCTTTTTTCCTTGCCTATCAGGATGTCCGGTCTAAAATGTCCCCATGAATTTTTTTCAGTTCTCTGTTCCCACGAAGATTGTTTTTGGAGAAGGACTCTCCAAAGATTTTTCCGCCGAACTGGAAGCCATTCCGGTTCAAAAATATTTTATTGTTACCGATAAAGTTTTAACCGCACTTGGTTTGATCGGACCGATTATCAGCGGAATCAAGAAATCGGGGAGGGAAGTGGTAGGTATTTTTAACGAGGTCCCTTCCGATTCCGGCGTGAAAGTCATTGAGGCCTGTTCGGAAGCGGCCAAAATGAGCGGAGCGGAAGGGCTGATTGCCATTGGCGGTGGGAGCGTTCTGGATACCGCCAAGGGGGCGAATATTCTTTTCAGCCTGGGGGGAAATCTGGTGGAAGATTATTCGGGAGCGCAGACGATCACAGAGGATCTTTGTCCCTTAATTGCCATTCCGACAACCGCCGGGACGGGGAGCGAAGTAACCGAGGCGATCGTGATCAAGGACGAGATGAGTCAATCAAAACTGTCGTTTGTTGATTCGCATCTTCTTCCGGTGTTAACAGTGCTCGATCCGGAGTTGATTCTGGGACTACCATCCAAAATAACGGCAGCCACCGCTCTGGATGCGTTGACCCACGCGATTGAATCGGTGATGAGTGTGCAACGGGGACCGGTTTCCGATGCTTTGGCTTTTCAGGCGATTCGATTAATTTTTTCTTCTCTTGAAAGTGCCTTGCGTGATGGAACAAACATCGAAGCTCGAAGTCATCTATTAACAGCCGCGACTCTAGCGGGGATTGCTTTTAATCATGCGATGGTGGGAATTGTTCATTCGGTTGCCCACACGGTGGGAGCTTTGTTTGGCGTTCATCATGGAACGGCCAACGGAATTTTTCTCCCGTACGGCATGGAATACAATCTGACAGTTCGCGAGGCAGAAATCGCTTCTCTCGCATCGGCCATCGGCATTGCATCAAAAGAAAATCCTGAAAAGACAGCTCTTGCTTGTATTGAAGAAGTTAAGAATCTGCGATTACGAATCAACAAAATCTGTGGTTTGCCGATCAGCTTAAAAGAAGCGGGAGTTCCTCAATCCGAACTTTTACACATTGCCGAAAAGGCTCCGGAAGATGGTTCCAGTTTTTACAATCCTCGTGAAGTAAACAAAGAAGATCTTTTGCCTTTTTTAGAGAGAGCCTGGGAAGGAAATTAATTAAACAATCACCTTATCAATTATTTTTTGCAAGTCAGCCTTGGGGGTGACCCCGACGCTTTGGTGGGCCACCTGACCATTCTTGAAAAAAAGAAGGGTGGGAATTCCCCGAATGCCGTATTTGGCGGCTGTTTCCGGATTTTCGTCGACATTTAATTTAAAGACATTAATTTTTCCCCTGTTTTCACCAGCCAGTTCATCAATCACCGGCGCCAAAGCCCGGCAGGGACCGCACCAGACCGCCCAGAAATCGATCAGCGTTGGTGTGGATGATTTCAGGACTTCCTGTTCAAAATTAGCATCGGTCACTATTTTAACCGCGTTACTCGCCATATTTTTTTCCTCCTTAAACTTGATTTTATTTTGTTAATGGTCCTGTCGGAAAAATGCAAGATTTTTTCGTCCTCTTGACGCCTCCCGGATGATGCCGTATATCGGCAGTCGTGAAATATTATCCGATACAACTGGATGTCTCTGGAAAGCCGGTTCTGGTGGTCGGGGGAGGAGAGGTGGCCACCCGGCGTGTTTTGGGACTTTTGGAATCGGGGGCCCGGGTGACGGTGGTGGCTCCTGTCCTATCGGCCGAACTTAAAAAAATGGCGGAAAAAAAGCTGGTGGTTCTTGTGGAGAGAGCTTTTCGGGAAGTTGATTTGGGAGGGGTGCTTCTGGTTTTTGCCTCCACATCCGACAACCGGGTGAACAAAGAAGTGGCTCATCATTGCCGGAGGCGAAAGATTTTGTGCAATGTGGTGGATACCCCCGATTTGTGTGATTTTGTGGTCCCCTCGCGGATTACCCGAGGTGATTTTATGGTGACTGTTTCCACTGATGGCCGTGTTCCTTTTCTGGCCCGACAGGTAAGGTTAGAACTTGAAAAAATATTTGGCCCCGAGATGGAAGTGCTGCTGGAGATTTTGGCCAAAAAAAGAAAGCATTTTTTGGAAGAAGGAAAAACCGTTTTCATGGAAAAATTATCGCGCCTCGATCTCACTCCCCTTCGAGAAATACTCCGTCATGGGTTTAAGGGGGACAAAATCGCATCCCAGGCGGAGAGGTGGATTGATGAGAAAATGGGATTGATCGAACGCTAAAAACCTATGATGCATCCCGCCGGTTTTTTTATTGTCCTGATTATTTATTTTTTGGCGACATTAAGTTTCAGCTTTCGCCTTGTCTTCAACCAGCGCTCTCTGACCGCGCTGGCTTTGAGAATAACGCTTGTCGGATTTGTTCTTCACCTGATTTTTCTGGTCGTTCATCTGATCAGCCAAGGGTATCCTTTTTTAATCAGCCGTTTTGACGCCCTTCAGTTGACCAGCTTGACCATTGTTTTTGTTTTTTTGCTCCTCTGTTTTTTTTACAAATTTTCGATGACCGGCATTGTGATTCTACCAGTGGCTCTTGTTTTTTACGTCGTTTCCCTTACCCTTCAAGCCGATTACCGGAATTTGAGTGCTGTTCTCCAGAATCCCTGGGCTTTCGCCCATCTCCTTCTTATTTTTATGAGCTTGGCTCTCTTTATGGTCAGTTTTGTTGTCGGCATTTTGTATTTGGCGGCCGAATCGCGGATCAAACAAAAAATAACCGGGGGTTTTTTTGAGCGGTTCCCTTCGCTGGAAACTCTCGATCGCATTCATTACCGTGGCTTGTATATCGCTTTTGTTTTTTACACGCTGGGAATCTTTGCAGGAGCCGGATGGTCCAAATCATCCCTCGGCGTTTACGTGACCAATGATTTGAAAGAGCTGTTGTCCATCGGGATATGGGCTTTTTTTGCCCTCTTTTTGAACTTAAGGGTCCCGCAGGGGTGGATTGGCCGGAAGGGAATTGTTCTTTCCTCCATCGGTTTTTTGGGGCTGATTTTATTGGTGGTATGGAACACATGACTTATCTTGTAGTGGGACTGAATCACAAAACAGCGCCGGTGGATGTTCGGGAGAAGTTGAATTTCAGCCGCGAAGAAATTCCACAGGCTTTGCGGGTTCTGCTGGCCCAGACCCGAGCAGATGAAGGACTGATCTTGTCAACCTGCAACCGCGTGGAGGTTTATACGGTTCAAGAGCAGACAGGCGATGGTGTTGAAAAAGTCCGTCATTTTCTGACCCGATATCATCGTATGGAAGATACGGCGCTTGATTCCTGTTGTTATCATTATACGGACCGGGAAGCAGTAAGACATCTCTTCCGGGTGGCTTCCAGCCTTGATTCCATGGTGGTGGGGGAGCCGCAAATTACGGGACAAGTGAAGCAGGCCTACCGTCAGGCATTGGCCAGCAAAACATCCGGTATTTATTTGAACCGTTGCCTGGAAAGAGCCCTTTTTGTTTCCAAAAAAATCAGGGAAGAAACCCGGATCGGAGAAAAAAATGTATCGGTGGGTTCCGCCGCTGTCCGGTTGGCCAAACAGATTTTTGCCGATC
The DNA here is from genome assembly GCA_005240075.1 of Nitrospira sp. Lineage (GTDB taxonomy): Bacteria > UBA10199 > UBA10199 > UBA10199 > SBBF01 > SBBF01. The sequence goes on along the minus strand of SBBF01000034.1, from coordinate 24,455 downwards.
TCAAGAATAAAAAGGTTCTTTTGATTGGCGCGGGCAAGATTGGGGAATTGGTGGTTTTCTATCTGGAAGAAGAGGGGTGCCAGGATATTTTTATCGTCAATCGTTCTTACGAAAAAGCGCTGGAGCTGGCCGAAGAGGGAGTGGGCATTCCCGTTCCTTTTGACAATCTGCGAACAATCCTGGAGGAGGCCGATCTGGTGATTTCGTCGGTCGCGGTGGAGACACCGCTCATTTCCCGTCAGCAAATGGATGCATTGATGGAGATGAGAAAAAATCGCCCAATTTTTTTGATTGATTTGGGAGTCCCCCGGAATATTGAACCGGCCGTCGGTCAGCTTGATAATGTCTATCTTTATAACATCGATGATTTGAATCAAATCAGCCGTTCTCATCAGGAGGAGAGGATCGTTTCATCCCGTCAGGCCGAGGAGATCATTGAAAAAGAGGTTTTGCGTTTTTTCGAATCTATGGTAGGGCACGAGCCGGTTCTTTCCCTGTTGGGAAAAAAATTTGAATCGATTCGCCGCCGGGAACTTGCCCGAACGCTTGGAAAACTGGGTCATTTGAACGATGAGGAAAAACAGGCGATTGATAAATGCACGGAATCGATCGTCAACAAAATATTGTATGATCCGGCTGTTTCCCTCAAGTTGGGCAAGGTTTCCGGCTTGTCCATCAGTACGGGAGATTTTTTAAAGAGATTGTTTCGGTTGGATGATGAAGAATAAAATGTGGTGAAAAATTATGTCCCGATACATGCGCCTTCCTCGAAGCAGGAAGAAAAAAACAGACGAATTTGTTTCTCTGGTTGATCATGCGGTCAGGATCGTTCTAGCTCACAAAATAGTGGCGGTCATGATAGCTTTTTTTGTTTTGGCAGGAAGTTTGTTCTTTTTTTATTCTGGCAAGAAAAAAGAATCGGCCCTTCTGGGTCTGAATGAAAAGATTTATCTGACGAGCCAATCGGACAATCCGGAAAAGTCTCTTAAAGAAATGGAGGGGCAGGACGCCAGCGGGTGGCTGGCAGGATGGTTCCTTTTTCAGGAGTATCTGGCAGAAGGGAAAACTACCGAAGCCTTTGCCCAACTGGAATTGTTGGGAAAAAAGATCCCTTCATTTTTGAAGCCTCTTTATGTCTGGAACAGGGCGAGCCTCCTTTGGGAACAAGGGAAAGGGGGGGAGGCTTTGGCTTATCTGGAGCAGAGAGCCGATCCATCTTCTCTATTCAATGACCACCTTCTTTTTTTGAAAGGGGAGATTTTGGCAGACCTCGGTAAAAAGGAGGAAGCTCAAATCATCTTTAAAGATTTGGCCGGTGATTCTTCTGATGAGAGAGATCCCGCTGTTCGTAAAAGAGCCGGTCAACGAATCGTTTTGTTGAATGAAAAATAATTTTCTTATTATTCTCTTCTGTTTTTTAATGTCAGCCGGCAACCTCTCCTGGGGAGCCAGTAAACCCAGGGCGCCGCAGGGGACTGGACAAAAAATCGCCAAACGTTTGTGGAGCCACTCGCTCAAATCGGGCGTCCTCAACAACAAGTTTATTCCGGAAGTCTCCTCTCCTCTTTATCATGACGGGCAGATCCTGGTCGGCAATCATTCCGGATTTTTTTATTCCCTTTCCGCGGCGACCGGAAAGGAAATGTGGCGGTTTGATTCCGGCGGGGTGATTGATTCGGAACCGGTGACTGACGGCTCTTATGTTTTTTTTGGCAACAGCAAGGGGATGGTTTTTGCCCTCGATCTGCAAACCGGAAACAAAGTTTGGGATTATTTTGCGGGGAACGAAATTTTATCCCGTCCCGCTGTTTCGGGAGGAGTGGTTTATATTGTCAGCACCAGTCGGGAGGTTTCTGCTCTGTCAATTCAGGATGGGGCTCTCAAATGGGCCACTTATGTGAAAGGGTATGATAAGAAGGTGACGATGCGAGGACATTCCCCCCCTGTTGTTGTTGGCGATCATCTTTATGTCGGTTTTGCGGATGGCCAGGTGGCCGCGTTATCAATTTTAAATGGCTCTGTTTTATGGTCCAGAAATCTGGTGGATGATGAATCGGTCAGCTTTCAGGATATTGATTCTGCTCTTGCTTATGACCAGGGGGTTCTTTATGTTGTCGGTTATTTTGGAACCTGCCAGGCGTTGAGTTCCTCTTCCGGCGATTTGATCTGGCAGGCGGAAGTGAGAGGGGGGACCGATATTTTAATCGAGGGGAATCAAATCATTCTTTCCAGCGCCGAAGGGGAGTTGGTTTCGTTTGATAAAAAGAACGGTCGGAAGCGATGGACTGTTCCTTTCTATTCCGGTTCATTGTCAGCTCCCCGGAAATGGGGAGAGTATCTTCTGGTTGGATCGGAGAGCGGGGGGGCTTTTTTGATTGATGCGCAAAAAGGACAAGTTCTTCAAAGGATTGCTCTCTCCAAAGGTTTTTTGGGAAATGCGGCGGCAACGGACAAAACAGCGTTTTTTCTGACTACCGGCGGCGGCCTTGTAGCCTTGAAGGAGTTTTGACATAGTGCATTATGGATTAATTGACAGAGAAGAAACGGTGTGACATAGTTTATTTAACATCATGAAAATAGAAGGTTTTCTCAAGAAGGACAAGGTAGACCGGCTTCCCATTCGAGCCCCTCTTCTTGTCGAAAAGAGCCAGCCCACCGGTGTTGTGATGACGATGATGAAGGAAAAAAAAGTGGGGTGTGCTTTGGTTTCTGATGACAAGGGGGGGATTGTTGGTATTTTTACGGAAAGGGATGTTTTGAGAAAAGTAGTGCCTGACGAAGCCGGTTTTTCCCGGCCGGTTGAAACATTCATGAGTCCCAGCCCCAAGGTTTTGAAAATGGACCAGTCCATTGCCTCTGTCATCAAACTGATGGGAGAAAAACGTTATCGAAACCTTCCGGTGATTGATTTCAGGGGACAGGTGGCCGGCTATATCAATATCAAGGATGTGGTGCGTTATCTGGCCAGTTTTTTTCCGTGCGAAGTGTATAATCTTCCCCCCAATCCTCATCAAATTCCGCAGGCTCCGGAGGGGGCATAAATGATGGACATTAAAAAACGCCAAAATTTGCAGGATGTGGTTATTCGTTTTGCGGGGGATTCAGGCGACGGGATGCAGTTGACCGGCACACAATTTACCAAAACGTCGGCTGTTTTGGGAAACGACATCAGCACTCTTCCCGATTATCCGGCGGAAATTCGGGCGCCGGCCGGGTCACTGGCGGGTGTTTCCGGCTATCAAATTCATTTCTCTTCCCACGAAATCTATACACCGGGCGATGCTCCCAATGTTTTAGTTGCCATGAATCCAGCCGCGCTCAAAACAAATCTGGGCGATATTGATAAAGGGGGAATTGTTGTTGTTAATAGCGATGCTTTTACCGATGAAAATCTGAAACTGGCCGGTTATCCCTCTCATCCTTTAAAGGATGGGAGTTTGAGCAGCTATCGTGTTTATGAAGTGCCGATCACGATGATGACAAACAAAGCGGGGGAGGATACCGGTCTTTCCAAAAAAGAGATTGAGCGGTGTAAAAACTTTTTTGCCCTGGGGCTGGTCTACTGGATGTTTGACCGTCCGATTGATGTGACCATCAAATGGATTGAAGAAAAATTTGCCAAAAGACCACAGATGGGGGAGGCCAACAAAAAGGCTCTTTTGGCCGGCTATCATTACGGGGAAACCGCCGAGATTTTTGATGTTCATTATCATGTTGATCGGGCCCGTTTAAGTCCTGGCAAGTACCGGCACATAACCGGGAATGAAGCAACAGCTCTGGGTTTGGTGACCGCGGCTGAGTTGGCGGGTAAGCATCTTTTTTATGCCAGTTATCCCATCACCCCCGCCTCAGATATCTTGCACGAACTTGCCAAATTAAAAAGTTTTGGAATCAAATGTTTTCAGGCGGAGGATGAAATCGCGGCGATGGGGGCGGCTATTGGGGCAGCCTTTGCCGGAGGGTTGGCGGTTACCGGAACCAGTGGTCCGGGTCTCTGCCTGAAGTCGGAGGCGATCAACCTGGCGGTCATGACGGAGCTCCCTGTTGTGATTCTGGATGTGCAACGGGGAGGGCCTTCCACGGGGCTTCCAACGAAAACCGAGCAGGGGGATCTTTTGCAGGCGTTGTTTGGACGGAATGGAGAGAGTCCTGTTCCTGTCATTGCACCGGCCACTCCGGGGGATTGTTTTAACATGGCGTATGAGGCCTTCCGGCTGGCGGTGAAATACATGACGCCTGTCATTCTGCTCTCTGATGGCTATCTGGCAAACGGCGCCGAGCCCTGGTTGATTCCCGATTTGTCAAAACTGAAGGCCATTCAGGTCAATTATTGGACTCAAAAAGAGGGTTTTTTCCCTTACCTGCGCGATAAAGGAACCCTGGCCCGCCCCTGGGCCATACCGGGAACTCCTGGCCTGGAGCATCGGATTGGGGGGTTGGAAAAAGCAGAGGTAAAAGGGAATGTCAGTTACGACCCTCTCAATCATGAAAGGATGGTTCATTTAAGAGCCGAGAAAGTGGCTCGTATTGCGGAGGATATTCCTGATTTGACTGTTCATGGTCATTCATCGGGCGAATTATTGATTGTGGGATGGGGAGAAACGTTTGGGGCGATCACCGTGGCTGTGGATCAGCTCCGGGCCATGGGCTACTCTGTTTCAAGCGCCCATTTCAGATACCTCAATCCTTTTCCCAAAAACACGGGGGATGTTTTGAAAAGGTTTGACAAAGTTTTGGTTGCGGAACTCAATTTGGGACAATTGGCCCTTCTGTTAAGGGGACGCTATCTGGTCGATTGTCAGAGTCTCACCAAGGTTCAGGGGAAACCGTTTGCGATTCAGGAAATTGTGAATGGGGCCTTAAAGCTTTTCCCTCAAAAGATGAAAGGTGCTGAAGAAGGAAAAATATGGAGAATCGAACAAACCCAGGTTCTGAACAATTAGTCTCTTCTCCGATGGCTCTTACACGCAAGGATTTTGTATCGGATCAGGAGGTTCGCTGGTGTCCGGGGTGCGGCGATTATTCCATTTTGGCAGTGGCGCAAAAAACTCTCCCCTCCTTGGGAGTTCCCAAGGAGAAATCGGTTTTTATTTCCGGGATTGGATGCTCCAGTCGTTTTCCCTACTATGTCAATACCTATGGATTTCATACCATTCACGGACGGGCCCCCGCTATTGCCACCGGGGTCAAGGCGCAAAATCCTGACCTCCAGGTCTGGGTGATTACAGGCGATGGAGATGGTCTCTCCATCGGAGGTAATCATTTAATTCATGCTCTTCGCCGGAATGTCGATCTTAAAATCATTCTTTTTAACAATAGAATTTATGGACTGACCAAAGGGCAATATTCCCCCACTTCCGAACGGGGGAAAATTACCAAATCAACGCCGGCCGGATCGATTGATTATCCGATCAGCCCCATTTCCCTGGCAATCGGGGCGGAAGCTACTTTCGTGGCGCGGGCCATTGACACCAATCCAGCCATGATGACGGAGGTGTTAACCGTGGCGGCCAAACATAAGGGATCCGCTTTTGTGGAGATTTATCAGAATTGCATTATTTTTAATGATGATGCCTTCAAGGATGTTTATGATAAGTCGGTCAGAATCGAACATAGCGTTATGCTTAAAAACGGGCAACCGATCCGTTTTGGTATGGATGGCAAAAAAGGAATCCGGATGAACGGGATCCAGTTGGAAGTTGTTGAAATCGGCAAGGACGGGATTACGGAGAATGATTTGATTGTTCATAACGATTCTCTGCCTGACAGCGCTTATGCCTATCTTTTAAGCCGCATGAATGTGCCTGAATTTCCGGTCCCCTTTGGGGTTTTTAGGAGAATCGAGAGACCAACTTATGAGGAGATGATGGAGACCCAGTTGCGTGATTCGATTTCCAAAAAAGGGGAGGGGGAATTGCAAAAGTTGTTGAATGAAGGGGATACTTGGATGGTAGAGTAAACTCAGACGCTTTCTGGCGAAGAATCGGGCTTGGCCCGTTCTGAGCACGGGAATGGCAAGCAAATCATCTGACTTTGCCAGTGATTTGCGCGGGGTTTGGGGCCATCTGAGGCCCGAAATTCACCCCGTGGGATATGCATGTTATCCCACGGGGTAAAAAACGCGAGTAGCATCAAACGGGCCGAAGGGGCCCCAATATTATGAAATGTCCAGCCTGCGGCGCCGAAAATATTCAAGGGGAAGACACCTGTCAGAGCTGTTTTGAGTCTCTGATGAGCATCGATGGGCTCGCCGCTTTGGACTTCAGGAAAAAATCTGTCCTGGAAGATCCGATCAAAAATCTGACGATGACCCCTGCTGTTTTTGTGAATCAGGGGATGACTGTTTTTGACTCAGTGGTGAAGATGAACGAGGGAAAAGCCGGTTGCGCCCTCGTAAGGGAAGGGGGACAATTAATCGGTATTATCACCGAGCGCGATATTTTGAATCGCGTGATGGCGAAAAAGAAAAATCCTCGTCAGGTCAAAGTAGCAGATGTGATGACCAAAAATCCTGAAACGCTCTCCGAGGCCGATTCCATTGCTTATGCCTTGAACGTTCTTTCGATCAGGGGTTATCGGCATGTGCCGATATTGACCAATGGCTCCGTCAGCGGTGTCCTTTCTGTTCGCGATATTGTGGCGTATCTCGCCAAAATTCTTCCCTCTGCTGAAATTGGATAACAAAAATAACAAAAAGCTTGATCCCGCCCCCCTGTTTGTATAGATAATCACAGGAACTCGAACGCTAGAGAGCGAAAAATCTGGCCTTGCCAGTTTTGAGCTCGCAAGCCCCCTTCATCGCGAGGGCAAAGCCCGAGCGGGAAGGTATCTTATGAAAAAGGAGTTCCCGCTAGCCTTGACTTTTGATGATGTTCTGTTGCTTCCCGCTGAAAGCAAAATTCTGCCCAAAGAAGTGTCCACACAGACGAAGTTGACCCGACATATCACGATGGCCATTCCTCTGGTTTCGTCAGCCATGGATACAGTCACCGAGGCCAAAACCGCCATTGCCATCGCGCGGCAGGGGGGGATCGGCATCATTCACAAAAACATGTCGATTGAAAATCAGGTTTTGGAAGTGGCCAAGGTCAAAAAATCGGAGAGCTACATTGTGAGGGATCCGATTACTCTCCAGCCGGATCAGACAATCCTTGAAGCTTTATCGCTTATGAAGCTTCACAGCATTTCCGGTTTTCCTGTCACCAAAGGGCACAGGCTGGTTGGGATCCTGACCAACCGGGATTTGAGATTTTTGAAGAACACCCGACAGAAAGTTTCGGAAGTGATGACCAGTAAAAATCTTGTTACCGTCAACGACAAAGTGACTCTCGATCAAGCCAAAGAACTTTTGCAAAAAAACCGGATTGAAAAATTGCTGGTCGTCGACAAACTTGAAAATCTGGTTGGTCTCATTACCGTCAAGGATATTGAGAAGACGGAAAAATATCCGCTGGCCAGTAAAGACCCGATGGGGCGCTTGCGTGTGGGAGGAGCGGTGTCGGTGGGGGAAGAAGGATTGAAACGGGCTAAAGCGTTGATCAAGATGGGAGCCGATCTGGTGGTGGTGGATACCGCGCATGGTCATCAGAAGATGGTGGCTGATACTGTGAGAGCCATTAAAAAATCATCAAGCGATGTTGAAATCATTGCCGGCAATATTGCCACAGCCGAGGCGGCTTTAAGCCTCATTGAAGCGGGGGCCGATGCAGTAAAAGTGGGAGTGGGCCCTGGATCGATTTGTACGACGCGGATTGTGACTGGAATTGGGGTCCCCCAGATTACAGCCATTCAGAATTGCGTGGAGCCTTGCCGAAAAGCGGGAGTTCCTCTCATTTCGGATGGCGGCATCAAGTTCTCGGGAGATGTGGTGAAGGCTCTGGCGGCGGGAGCTGATAGTGTGATGATCGGCTCCCTTTTTGCCGGAACTGACGAGGCTCCGGGAGAGGTTGTTCTTTTGCAGGGGAGGAGTTACAAGGTCTACCGCGGCATGGGATCGATGGGTGCGATGAAGGAGGGGGGGAAAGAGCGTTATTTCCAGTCCGACATTGAGGAAGAAACTAAATTTGTTCCGGAAGGGATTGAGGGGAGGGTTCCCTATAAAGGGCCCTTGGCCGACAGCGTTTATCAGATTGTGGGGGGTATTCGCTCGGCTATGGGGTATATGGGGTGCCGCACGATCGAAGAGGTTCATCAAAAAGCACGATTTGTCAGAATTACACAAGCCGGCCTTAAAGAATCACACGTTCATGATGTGATCATCACCAAAGAAGCGCCGAATTATAATTTGGGATAAGGTACCAATAGTTTTTTCCCTTGATCTGTTTGGAGACAAATATTTCTTTAAGATCTGCGATCACCCTTTCCGCTTACATCGCCGCCAGTTGTTGCAAGAGTTCACCGTAGAGAGTGACAACGGAGGGGGAAGAAATTCAAGATTCATAGTTATACGTTCATGAATAGATTACAACGTATAACTTTTGTCGAGACAGGTACAATTTTAGGGCCCACAATTATGGGCAGATAATTTTTAAAAGTTAGCAACTTTTTTTGAATCCTGCCGAAAAGGGATTATCAATACAAGAAAAGGAGCTTGTTATGCCAGAAATACAAGGTCGACGGATTTTTGATCCAGCTCAGGGGGGGAGGCTTTATAAAGAGGAAAGGGGGGCCCCGGGGGAGTCCCGCATGGAGACAGCCTACACTCTGTCGGGAACGTTGCTTCGTGAAAAAATAGCCGATGCCCGACCTCAACGGACCGCTCTTTGGGAAAGAATCAAACCTCCTCAATTGCTGGTGGTGGATGGGCAATTTGATCATATCCATCTTGTTTTGGAAGCGGCCCAGATGGCGCATGAAAGGGTTTATCCTGATGACTTGAATCCTGACTTGCTGGCCCAGGCCAGGGTTGTTTTTGTGAATTGCAGTGGAGCATTTCCCGCCGACAAGGCTCGACTGTTAGCCCCCTTTGTCGAAGCAGGAGGTTTGGTGATGACGACTGACTGGGCGATCCAGAATGTTCTGGAGGTTGCTTTTCCCGGTTTTGTCAAGACCGGTTTCAAAAGAAGTGGGAACGAGTTTGTTGCCGTTACCCCGCGCTTTTTGGATGACCCTGTTGTTGAGGGTTTTTTTAACGCCAAAGAATATCCGGGATGGTGGTTGGAAAACCAAAGCTTTCCGATCGCCCGACTTTATACCGGGATGGCACGGGGGTTGCAGGTTCTTGTTGATTCCGGAGAGCTCCGTCGGAGACTTGGACATGGGTCGGTGATTGTCCGCTTTCCTTACGGGGAAGGGGGGGTCTACCACACGATTTCCCACCTTTATCTGCAACAGAGTATGCCGGCGGTTATGGCACCTCCTCAAGGAATCGGGCTTGGAGCGGTTCCGGCACAGAGACCGGGAGATACCGTTATCTTTGCAACCGAAATGGGAGCGTCAGCTCAAACCATTGGGGCTTATGCAACAGCTCAGGAACGACAACCGGACATGGATTATCGGACCGCTCACTCGGCCGCTACCTCCATGGCTTTTGTAACCGGGGTGGTTTTACAACAGTTGGAAAAGGGAACAACGGTTCCCCCTCCGGCTGTTAATTTGGATGAGCGGGCTGAGGCTACAACAGAGCCCGATCCCAAAAGAGGAGGAGGAGGTCGTGGATCGGGCAATCGCAAACCCCAGCGATGGTCTCCATCAGGAACTTCCGGTCCTCACGAATTCAGTGTGGGGAGACGCAATGCTGTCAGCGCTTTGGGGCGCCGCGCGGCTTATTGGACAAAAATCTAAAAACCGATAGACGAGGAGAAAAGATCTGATATACGAAATAGAGGATGAACAGGGTTTTAATCCTCGATTTTGGTTCTCAATACACCCAGCTCATTGCCCGCCGAATTCGGGAAGAAAAAGTTTATTGCGAAATTTATCCCTGCACACTGCCCCTTGAATCAATCCAGACATTTGCGCCGCAGGCGATTGTTCTGTCCGGAGGACCGGCAAGCGTTCTGGCCAAGAATTCTCCCAAAATTGACAAGAAGATTTTTTCACTGGGAATTCCAGTTTTGGGGATCTGTTACGGCCTTCAACTCATGGCCCATCTGTTGGGGGGGAAAGTGGTGAAAGCTTTGAAGCGGGAATATGGCCAGGCTCTGTTGCATGTGACCGATCATTCCTCCTTGCTGTTGGAAGGTTTAAGCGAATCGACCGTGGTCTGGATGAGCCATGGCGATTCAATCAGCAAAATCCCTCCCGGTTTTCAGATTGTCGGTCAAACTGCAAATGGAATTATCGCGGCGATCGCAGACAGGGAGAAAAAACTTTTTGCCCTCCAGTTTCATCCCGAAGTGGTTCATACCGAACAGGGGAGACAAATTCTCAAAAATTTTCTGTTCAAAATTGCTGGAACTTTGCCCGATTGGTCGATGGGGTCATTTATTAAAGATGAAGTTAAAAGAATAAATTATAAGATATCAAAAGATAGAGTGATTCTCGGTTTATCTGGGGGGGTCGATTCGAGTGTGGCGGCCGTGTTGATTCATCAAGCTATAGGCAATCAACTTACCTGCATTTTTATCAATAATGGCCTCTTGCGAAAAGGAGAAGCCGAGAAAGTTCAAAAACTCTTTAGCCGTCATTATCACATTAAATTAAAATATGTGGATGCGAGTTCTCTTTTTTTAAAGGCCTTGAAAGGGGTGGTCGATCCGGAAGAAAAACGAAAAATAATTGGAAAAGTTTTCATCCAGGTTTTTGAAAGGGAGGCCAAAAAAATAAAAGGAGCCCGGTGGCTGGCTCAGGGGACTTTGTATCCGGACGTCATCGAAAGTGTTTCGTTTAAGGGACCGTCGGCTGTGATCAAAAGTCATCACAATGTGGGGGGGTTGCCAAAAACAATGGGTTTAAAACTGTTGGAACCCTTTCGGGAACTTTTCAAGGACGAAGTGAGAAGTGTGGGGCGGGAACTGGGAATGCCGGATGAGATCATCAATCGTCACCCTTTTCCAGGCCCCGGTTTGGCGATCCGGATTTTGGGGGATGTCACTCCTGAAAGATTAAGGTTGGTTCGTGAGGCGGATGCGATTGTCATGGAAGAAATCAAAGGTTCCGGATGGTATGAAAAGTTATGGCAGTCTTTTGCAGTGCTTCTACCAATCAAATCAGTCGGAGTGATGGGGGACGAGAGAACCTATGAACATGTGTGTGCTTTAAGAATTGTGAGAAGCGAAGATGGGATGACCGCCGACTGGGTTGATTTGCCTCATCCCCTTCTAGGGCGCATCGCCAACCGGATCATCAATGAAGTGAAAGGAATCAACCGGGTGGTCTACGACATCACCTCCAAACCTCCCGGAACGATTGAGTGGGAGTAGCATCCTTTTCTGGGGGCAACAACGCTGGAAAGCCTCGCTCTGGTTTTAAACCCTTTTACCCGTGAATTGAAGCCGATGCGGATGATGCTTGTGTAGGATTCATCTTGCAAACTACCCTTCCTCCTTTACCGAACTCCCCCTTCGCGGAGCTTTTTCCCCTCGTCAAAATTTTTTCCTATTTCGTAAAGAAACTCAGGCGCCAGGTCAGCCCCGTTCTCCCAATAGATGGTTTCCAGTTCAGGATGCACCTTGGCTGTCTTGAAATAATCGGGATTTTTCAAGGGTTGAAAAACTTCCCCGTCAAGGTAATTTTGCAAATCAACTTCCTTGCAGGAACGGTCTTCAAAAGTGATGCATAGTTTGTAATCTTTAAGGTATTCGACTTTTTTTACAGCGTGCATCGTTTTCCTCCTTCTTAAATCAACGGGGCTATTTTATTGAGTGGTTTCCCCATTTTGGCGAGAACCCAGTTTTCCCAGCTCTTTTCGGTGCTGAAAAGCCCATTCTAGCACAAGTCCGAAAACCCTTTGAGGGAGAGAACCCTCCAAAACTTCCAGGGTTTCAATTGCAATGGATGCCTCGTGGTTGCCATATTTAACATGAAAATGAGCCGGGCCATGATCTCTGTAATAAATGGCAATGACCATTCCCAAAAAACGGGATATCTCTGGCATAATCAGAATGTTAACAAGAAAAGAAATTATCAGCAACCCTTGAAAATAGACAATGTAGTAAAATCACTCTCCTACAGGAGCTGCTGGCATCCCTTCATCTCCCAAATCAATGGAGACCGTCTGCTCTTTGCCGGCTGGCGGAGGAGGGGGAGCAGGTTGTTCACTCGCGGCCGCTGGAGGAGGTTCAGTTGCGGGAGCAGTTGTATCAGGAGCGTGTGGTGCAACAGGAGCGGCAGGTGGTTCGGTAGAAGGTGCTGCAGAAGGTGTTGAGGAAGCTGGGGGCATTTTTGAAAGAATGCGAACAAGAATTGTTGTTTCTCCTATTGTCAGTTTTGGTGTATCCGGTCCATACCAACCCTCAAAACCTTCTCTTTTAACCAGTTCATCCAAAATCTGTCTCAGTCTGTCATAGATTTCTTCGGGAGTCTTCTTGACTCCATTCGATAACATTAATCCTGTAAAGGTGTTCTCAGACCTTCCTCTCGGGCCCACATTTCCTTCTTCATAAATTTGTGCCACACTGAAAATGCCCCGGGGTGCTTCTCCATAATTAGTAGGGATTTTCGCATAACCTGTTGTCGTATCAATTTGCAAATCAACAATTCTTCCGGCTCTTGAAACAGTTATGATCCATTTATTGCCGTGCCCCTCCCAATAATTGGGATCGCTCATGCCATCCCCTTCAGGAGACAGTTGCATGGTAATTTGAGTGTTGCCATTCTTGAGTGTACTAACTTCCAGTTGACAAGAGTCGTTATTGTATTCATTTAAATCATAATCAACAGTCCGCTTGATCAAAACGTTTTCCACTTTTTGACCCTCTTCTTCTTCTCTTTGTGCGCAAGAGAGCTGACCTGCCATGATAGCTGTATAAAATAGCTCGATATCGTCGGGAAGTTTGTTGAGATATCCTTTTGTTTTACGACTAAGCATCTGATGGAAACCTTGAGCAAATCGGTCATAAGCCCTGCAGTCCATGTCATCTGATATGTAAAGACCTGCCGTTTTTCCACCGTTTGGTGCATCTCCTAGTTTCCTAAAAAAACCTCCTTCAGCAGTACCGTCATCAAAACCCTGGCCTTCATACTTTCCTAATCCTTCAATTTCCATGATGGTATCCATCTTGAAGGATGCTGTCGTAATTGGTTGAGTAGGTGTGGGCATGATTTTATTCTCCTTTCAATAATTAAATTTCCAGCTGATGATTTACCAGCCGCCTGTTCCTCCACCCCCACTACTTCCAGCAGTTCCACCAGTTCCAGTTCCACTTCCAACAGTTCCACCAGTTCCAGTTCCAGCAGTTCCACTCTTCCTATTCGTCACCGTAAAGGTATAGAGCTCGTTTGTACCGCTGTAGACATGCAAGGTAACACTCTTGCCGTCAGTCGGAACATTATATTTCACGGTGATGGTGTTTCCTGACACACTTACCCAATCACCGGGCATCAGGTCGGTTGGAGTGACCCCCACAGTGACACCAGCAGGCAATGTGCCGGTAAATGAGATCGACGCTGTTCCTTTGCCGTTGGCAGAGCTGTTGCCAGAAATGCCCGTGAAGGTGTAAAGAGGCGCCGGGGGGGCTGCGGATTGAACTTTGTAATCAAACGCCAACTCGACTCCTCCCTGATTTCTGTTCCGGATGCTGGCCGGGAAAGGACGATCGATGACTAGATTGCTGGCCGGCAGTTTATCCTTGGGGACTACAATTTCAGTCTTTTGGTTCCCTGCCGGGATTTGCACCTTATGGACATCCTGTCCGGCAATCCGGATGATCGCCTCATACGCTGTAGGAGAGGTGACAAATCCTAAATGGGCCTCCTGGTCTTTAAAGACCGTAAAAGAAGCGGGGGTTTCGTAAGTTCCCAAGCCACTGATTGTTTTTGTTGCCTCGCCTGAATTCAGCAGAACCAGGTTGTAAATCACCCGTTCCAACGATTGAACCATGTCGGCAATTGATTTTTGTTCAGCCGGGAATCCTGAATCGGTTACAGGGGTGGCATTGTCCTTCACATAAACCTGGCTTACCCAGGCCGATTTGGTTGGATCCCAGGTAAAGGTGATTTTATCGATAGTTCTTCCTGTAGCGTCTTTGATATCTTGCGTGTCAGGGAAATCGATTTCAAAATAGCTGGCCCCTGGGCTGTTGATCACAGCACCGGTTCTATCCTTGATCCAGGCCGCAGCGACCAGTTTTTGCAGTTTAGTCAGGTCCGCTTGTGTTAGAGTGCCTGGTTGAGCCTCTTTCGGGGTTCCATCAGCAGCGCCGGTTCCTTTCCGGCCCAAGCGGATTCCGCCAACAACAGCCCCACCAAAGACGCCACCAACAGCAGGGTTTCCTCCCCCTTCATTGCCAGGCACGGAGTAGGTGACCACTCTACCACCACCGCTCAATTCACCTCCAATAAATATTTCCAGGCCCCCTGTTTTTTTAGGCTTAAAAATATGGCTAAGACCAAGGCGCAATCCGGCACCAAAATAAATTCCCAGGTTTTGACTGCCATCATAGTAAGAATTAACCTTGGCCACTCCAAAAGCTTTGCCCGCTTCACCATAAATTCCACCAGAAGCCACGGTTGTTCCCTTGGTGCCGTCAGCCAACCGATGTTCGATCCCTCCTTCCAGCTCGCCGCCAAAACGGTTGAAGGTGTTTCTTTCGGCACCAATATTGTTGATATTTTCGCCGCCACTTTCGGCGCTGATATCATTGCCAAAAGGATCTTCTCCCGCTTCGGCTCCGCTTGAAGATTCGTCGCTCACTTCCACTCGTTCTGCATCTTTCGCAGGAGTTTGATTTTCGATATCATTAGAGGCCGCGCCGCCTACGACCCTTGCTCTGAAATAGGGGTTAACCTTCCTGGAAGGATCTTTCCATACCACTTTGACCCCTCCGGATCCCGTTGGTCCAGAATAAGCGCTCTGTCCTCCCGCTCCCGTTTTCCAAACGTTAAAACCAAATGAGGCTTCAGGAGTCACACTGACTGATGTTACCGAAGCCGGTGTTGCCGAAGCTGGTGTGGGAGAAGCTGTAGTATCAGATGTTGCTGGTGTCCCTGTTCCGGTTGCTGATGTTGTTGAAGCTGACATAATCATTACCTCCTATTTATTTAAAAAAACTTTCCACCCCAACGGTGTTTTATCTTTACTATACCTTCCCGCTCGTTTCACTCGCGATGAAGGGAGCCCCCGGGCTCAGAACTGGCAAAGCCAGATTCTTCGATCGGTGGCTTCATGGTTATTATCGGCAGGATTCAAAAAAAGTTGCTTGGTTTTTTATTTTTTTTTCGATACATTAGATATTAACGGAGATTGATAGATAAATAATTATAATTTTGTTAATAAAATCAATTGGTTAGTAATGTGAGTCTAAAATTTTATGGGAGTTTTCAGGATTCCGCTGAAAGTCAAAAACTGGCAGAACCGTTTTCTTCCCAAAGAAAAGCAGGGGATCGACGTTGTTTGTGAAGCCCTGGTTGATACCGGGGCGGCTGAATTGGCGTTGCCTGCTGATTTGATTGAGGACTTGAAGCTTGAATTTGTCGGTGAGGTGCCTGTTTGTATGGCCGATGGAGGACAGCATCTCTACCGAGTTTTTGGAATGGCTGAGGTTCAAGTGGAGGGGAGAAATTGTCAGGTGAGAGTGATTGAGCTTCCCCATGGCGCCGAACCTCTCCTGGGGGCTGTTCCTCTGGAAGAGATGGACTGGCATGTATCCCCCCTTGAAAAAAAGCTTCTTCCCAATCCCCGGTCGCCTGACAGGCCCCTTTTGCCGCTTTGCACCGGACCGATGAAAAAAAGTTAGTCCCCCGCGGTTCCCAATTTCATTTTTTATCCCGCAAGAACGATTACAAATCGCACAGCCAACTTGGTCTGGGAACAGGAATCCACTGGCCGGATATCGATGAAGATCTGTCGGTGGAGGGGATTATAATAGGGAGGGGATATAGATGAGTTTAGAAATAATTACATCACCGACCCAGTCACTCCCAGCACCGGATTGACCGCAACGCCCCCCAAAACTTCGATTGGCCCTTCGATCATAATGCCGGCAATCCCTTCGGGGACGCCGCTGATCATGCTGTGGGTAGTAAAGCCAACTCCCAGACCAATAGCCAGTTCCCCCATTGGGTTTCCCTGACGTTTATTGAGGGGGAAAAGGTGACAGAGAATCCCCATCTTCGCCTTGAAATAGGCCTGAAACGGCCCCAGGTTGGTCATGGAAAGGGAAGTAATGTCCTGAGGATTATGCCCTGCGCGCAATACCGCCTCCGCTTGTGCTTTTAAATAAACCATCTTCTTTTTGCCGAGATATTGTTTTTTACTGACCTTGATGGAGAGCTCAGCATATACATGGCCATTGATGCTCACACGGGGCCCTGCCTTGATTTCAAAAATCCAGCCGTTTTTGGAGTAGCGAATTCCAGCGCCAGGCTTCAGCCAGAAATCAGGTTTTTGGATTTCACTGGCGATCCGTTCAAAATCAATCCCATAAATAAAAGACCAGGGGGAGTTTGGATTGCCGATCGGTTGAGCCATTCCAACGCCGACCGATTGGCTATTGTAATCATTAAACCAGGGGAGCCAGCTGACCCCTCCATGCCCATCGGCGGTGGCGCCGGAATCGTTGAACCAGGGTTTGGCCAACGTGGCGTTGGCGCCAAACTCCGTATAACTGGGAACGCCGCTTACTTTAGGCCCACCGCTGAAAATAACCCCATTATCTGACGTGTGTGTGTAACCCACACTTGCTTTCATGCCGGTATTTTCGGCTCCCACTTCCCATTTTAATTCGTGATTGCCGATCAGGGAGAGATTCAGAACCATAACGGTTTCGCCGTCGGCATTGGTGATGATCTGGCTGGTGGATGGATCGGTTGATGGACCGGCGTAGTTAATATTTAGGGGAAATCGGGCTTTAATTTGGGCGAGAGCTTCCTGGAAATCGTTGGCATTAATATAATCCCCCTTCTTTGTCGGAAATTCCTTTAGTATTTCTTCCCTCATTCCTTCTTCCAACCATTTCCGGGTTTCCGGGTCGTTTCCCACAATCTGAAACGAATCAAGTTTAAGCGCCTCGCAGGTGACGGTGAGTCTTCCTTCTTTAAATGTCATCTGCAGATCACTTTCAAGGATGTACCCCTTGTCTCGGTACCAGGCGGTTAACTCTTCCGATCCCTTTTTGATCGCCGCGTTGGTGATATAATCATGCTGGGGGTCGTCAAACATTTTAACCGCTTTGTCCAATTCAGGACCGACGTTCCGGACAAAAGTAATATCCTGTTCTTGAGGGGCGGGAATGATCCGAATGACCATGGGGGCGGAATTGGCCTCTGTTGCAAATTGTTTGGTGCCCGGTTGAACCACGTAACGCTGATCGGCGTAATAGTCCTCAATCAGCTTGGCGTTCCGCGCTAAATTTTTTTCGTTGAGCGGATAATGAAGCTTGATTCCCAGGCTGGCTGGATTGACCGAAAATTCATCGATCGGATCACCATTGTTGTTGCACTTTTGGATATGAACGGTCATCGATTTAAAATTGGGTTTGACGTTGACGGGAATGACCAGCGTTCCATCCGGCTTGAAAACAGGGGTTAGCGGACTCTCTCCCCCCATCGATTGATCCCAGACCTGAACGAGGTAGGAGGAGTCTTTTTTTCCAAATTCTTTGCGAACTTTAGCCAGTCCCTTGACGAGATTGTTGTAGGAGGCCGGTTCCTTAAAGCAGGCACCGATTTCCTCCGAAAGCTGGGTTTTTATCAATTGGGGCATGTCGACACCGCTGGGAGAGGCATAGCGAATTTCAGGCTCTATTTTTTTGGCTTGGGGGGAGATCTTAAAGCGGATAGTGAATTCTTTATGCTCGTCAAATTCGATTTCCGGTCCGATCACCAGAGATGATTTGTTCCCCAGTGACATCAGAACCCCATTCATTGCATACTCGAAACCTTCATAGTCATCTGCTGAAATCACCCCATCCTGAATGGCGAGCGATTTGGCGACAAACCGACGAATTTTGGTCAAATCCTCGGATCCGCGTGACACAGGAGTCCAGTTTCCGTTTGTATTATAGCCGAAATCGATAGTAAGACTTGCTTTGTATTGAGCGTCTTCTGATTCATCATTGATATATTCGACGGTTCCTCCCCATTGCTGGTTTTTATCGTCGACAAAGATCATTTCGGCATGGGGGGGGAGCTTTGGAAAATCGGTGGAAGCGGCAAAGCGGGCTATGCCATATTTTCCGGCGACTTTTAAAAAGACTTCGTCTTCAAAGGGTCTGTCATGGGTTTGAATATCTAATCCGGTGATGCCGTCAGGGGATGAAACGGTGATGGGGGCGTACTGAGCTTCCGTTTTTCCTGTGGCGGGATTGATTTCTGGAGTTTCCAGAATCTCGTAACGCTTGCCATTAATTTCAATTCGAGACATAAGATCTCCCAGTTTTCCACCCCGGTTTAACCTTTAGTCTCCTTTTTGTCCCCGTAACTCCTCTCACTTAATTATCGGCAGAAAATCATAAAAGTTGCTTCCGAAAGCATTTTTTATTTTACGTTATTGTAATTATTACACTTTTTTATAAAAAACCCACATCCCGGTCTCCCCATTCCACTTTACAAAAAAATCGCTTCATCAGAAATTTTTAGCAACTTTTTTGGAGATCGGCCGATAACCGGTATGAAGGGATGGATTATATGAAAAGATTTTTGTTATTCACAGTTCTTGGTTTCTCATTAACGGCCAGTCTGGAGGCACTGGCCGGTTATTGTTTGGTAACGACCGAATCGGACAGCGGTTCTAATGGTGGAAGTCTTCGTTATAAGATAGAAACAACCTACAATCATACCGGCAGCGGTTCCAATTGCACCCCCCCTTCTTCCGGGAGTAGCGCCGGAGATGACGATTTTTTTGAACAGGTGGTCATTTTTGCCACCTCGGAGGCTGGCTATGCCAACAATGTAAATGCCATTGAGTTGAATAATCCGATTGAATTTCAAAATAGCTCTAAAAATATTGTGATTGGAAACTGGGCGCCGGATGTTGTGGCCGATACCACTTCGGTCGCTTACGATGATTACACCGCCAACAGCGCCTATGTCACAGCGATCAATGCGGCCGGCGATTATGGACGGGTTTTAATCGACGGAAAATCCAATCTGTCAAGCGGGGAGAATCCCTTTACCTGTGATGGGAGCAGCAACGTTTATTTTCGTCATCTGGTGGTTCAAACAAACGCCCTTTCCAAAACCGATCTTTTTATCGATTGTCTGTACGATGCCGGTGACAATTATGTCTGTTATGGCGATGTGGTGGGAACAACGGATGATTTGCTTGATGATCCTTCAGCTCATTGTGACAACGATCAGGATGGC
Source organism: Nitrospira sp. (assembly GCA_005240075.1). Lineage (GTDB taxonomy): Bacteria > UBA10199 > UBA10199 > UBA10199 > SBBF01 > SBBF01. The sequence goes on along the minus strand of SBBF01000034.1, from coordinate 5,051 downwards.
TATGTGGATGACCAGGATTGTGATGATGAAGATGCCAGTATTTATCCCGGAGCTGATGAAATTCTTGATGATGGGATTGATCAGGACTGTGATGGCTCTGATCAAACAAGTGACACTAAAGATGGGGAAGAAGAAGACAACGACGGCGATGGCTATACGACTGACGAAGGGGACTGTGATGACAACGATGCGTCAGTCAACCCCGGTGCAACTGAAACCTGCAACGACAAGGATGATGATTGCGATGGTCAAACAGATGAAGACCTGACCGAGTCGACCTATTATGCCGACAATGACGGCGATGGTTATGGGGACGAATCGGCCGCGGTCACAGAGTGCGCCCAGCCGGACGACTATGTAACAACCGGTGGGGATTGTGATGATGCGGATTCCGCTGTCAACCCCGGTGAGGCCGAACTATGCGATGACGGTGCCGACAACGATTGTGATGGGCTGTCCGATGATGCCGATGACGATTGTGCCTGCGATCCGACAATCTATTATCCTGATAGTGACGCCGATGGGTATGGGGATGCCGATAGTTCGCTGGCGGTTGAGGCTTGCGAAACCCCCTCAGGTTATATCGATAACAACGAAGATTGCGACGATGGTGATTCTGCCATTAATCCCGAAGCGACGGAAACCTGCGGTGATGGAGTGGACAACGATTGTGACGGTTCCGCGGATGAGGGGAGCACCTGGTATATTGACTCCGATGAAGACGGTTACGGGAGCGATTCTTCCACGGCCCAGGCTTGCGATCAGCCGGATGGCTATACCGATAACAGCGGTGACTGCGACGACTCCAACGATTCCATCAGTCCGGAGGCGACTGAGCTTTGCGAGGATGGCACCGACAACAACTGTGACGACGTCATTGACGGAGAAGATACCATCACCTGCCAGGAAACGGAGGTTCCGGATGAATTTGACGTTATGCTGGAAGGGGGCTCCGGTTGTTCGTTGAATGATGGAGAAGACAAAACTTCTCAAAATGTCTTTATCTTCAACATCTTAGTTGCCATTTCTTTGGTTTTTTTGTTGAGGGTCCGGAGGAGACAAACAGATTTTTAGCAACTTTTTTTTGGTTTGGCCGATAAAGGTTAAAGAAAGGGGAATAGGGAGAATAAAATGAAAAAACATATTTTTACTCTGACCGTTATGACACTCTTGCTGTTTGCTGGAATAGCGGAGTCTTTGGCTGGCTATTGTTTGGTCACCACTCAATCTGATTCAAGCTCCAATGGCGGGAGTCTTCGATACAAAATCAGTAAAGTTTACAGCAACGATGCCGGTTCCAACTGCACCCCTCCTGATTCTGATCCGGGGGATGATGATTATTTTGATCAGGTGATAATCTTTGCAACGGAAGAGGCTGGTTACGCGAATGATGTGAATGAGATTATTCTCAGAAGCGCTCTCACTCTGAGCAATGCAAAAAAGACGCTGGTCATTGGAAATTGGTCAGGTGACATTGCCAGTACGGATGATGTGACCTATGAGGCCGATTATCTTGAGGCGCTCGCAACGGCTGGGGATTATGGAAATGTGGTGATTGATGCTTCCGGGCTTGATTCAGGCACCAATCCCTTTGAATGTGAAGAGGGAACATACGATGTCTATTTCAGAAATTTAACCATCAAACTAAACGGTATTTCGGAAGAGGATTTTTGGAGTGATTGCCGAAAAAACGCTGGCGATGTGACCATTGAAAGTGACGTAGAAGGTGGAAAAGACGGCGAACCGGATGATGATTGCGATAACCTGGAAATTTGTGACGGCCTGGACAACGACTGCGATGGCTCAATTGATGAAGGTTTAACGACGATCACCTATTACCTGGATGCCGATGGAGATGGTTATGGTCTGGATGACAATACCACGACCGATTGTGCTTTACCCTCTGGTTATGCCTCGTACGGCGGCGATTGTGATGATAGCAACGTCGATATTAACCCCAGCATTACTGAGGTTTGCGACGATGGGATCGACAACAACTGCGACGGTGCCACCGATCCAACCGATTTTTGCACCAGCGACACGGAAGTCGGTTATTGTTCGGACACTCTGGACAACGATGGCGATGGATACACCGATTGCGACGACACCGATGATTGCGCCGCTGACAGTGCTTGTGCGGCGACTACAACCGAAACGATTTGTGATGACGATACCGATAACGATGGTGATGGATATACCGATTGTGAGGATTCCGATTGTGATGCGAATACCGATGCCTGTCCTGTTTCGGAAAACGATTGCGACGATCTTTTGGACGATGATGGGGATGGGGGTATTGATTGCGACGATTCCGATTGTTCCTTAAGCCCCAGTTGCGGGACCGACAACGACCATGACGGTGTAACCGTGGAAGACGGCGACTGCGATGACACCGATGCGACCATCTATCCAGGTGCGGGTGAATTGTGCGGTTCCTGCACCGACGACAGCGATGTATCAACCTGCACCTCGGATGCGATCGACCAAGACTGCGATCTCAAAATCGATGAAGGGTGCAGCGGTTCGCCAAATGTGGATGACGACGGCGACGGCCTTTCGGAAAATGCCGGCGATTGCGATGATACGAAGGAAGAAATCAATCCATCAGCAATTGAAATTTGCGATAATGACACTGACGATGATTGCGATGGAACCGATGTTTCCACCGAATCGGAAGAGTATCTGGATGGAACTCTGATTTGCGACATTAGTGAACCCGAGGGCTCATCAGCCAGCGCCGGTTGTGGCTGTGATCTGACCACCCGTCGGCCGGACAGCCAGACTTTAAGTTTTCTGGTTCTCTTGATGTTGTCTGGTCTTGCCGGAATGGGAGTTGTTCGGAAAAAAACAGTTTAATCCAAACTTAATCCAAAGATGGAGTGGAACCCCCGCGACGAAATTTCGTGGGGGTTTTTTTATGCCTTTTTCAGGCATTCATCGTGATTGTCAACATTACGGAGGATAATGGTTCGATCTTCCCTACCATATTCCCATGTTAACCGGTACTTCTTGGTTACATAGGCCTCATAAACCTTTCCCCCAAAATTTCCATAGGCCCCCTTGACTTCGTGAGTATGGAGAGAAGGATGTCTGGGGTTTTCAGCTAAAAAATGGAGTTTGACTTGAAGAGTCTGGTAGGCCGGCAATGGAAGCTTGGTGGCCTGTTCAAGAAAATAGGGGGTTGGTCTCAGGGAACATATCACGATGAAACCATTTTCTTTCGTTTGCGATCCATCAAGGCTGTAAGATGTTTGACCGATTTTGTCTTAATCAATCGACCAGCACGAATCTGTTTTGAAGCTTCCCGTTCCCCCTTTTGCCAGCGAGCGGTCCAGAAATAGGCCTGGGAGGCAGGGATAGCAACCTGGGGGAGAAGAACGATTTCACCGGACGCTTTTTTTTGACATTCGAAAAAAGCGGTATGAGACGGCACAAACTCTTTGGGAAGGGTTATCTGGTTTCGCTTTCCCAAATAGATAGCTTTTAACTGAGAGGCCATAGATATAAGTTATGATAATACAAAATCCGTATTTCCGTCAAACGGAAAATCTGAAATCTTGTTCATTAAGCCCACACGGAGCTTCTTTTTTTCAACAATTCAAAAATCATCGACTGGATTTTCTGACGGATTTTTTCAGACAGTTTGTGAATCAGCAATTCATCCTGTAGGGCTTCGGGGCCCAAATTGGAAAAAGTGGTCGGTTCGCCGAAATGGATGCTCCATTTTGTCGGAAGGGGAAGGCATCCCAAAAGTCCCAGCCAGGGGAAGGTGGGGGTGATCGGAATATAGGGAACCCCGATTGTTTTGGCCAGGATGTTGGATTTGAAAAGAATCGGATGAATTTCCTCAGCCCCCACGACAGCTACCGGTATCAGGGGGGTTTGTGTTTTTATGCAGAGTTTGACAAATCCCCCCCGGCCAAAACGTTGGAGTTTGTAGCGTTCCGAATAATATTTGCCGATTCCCTTGACCCCTTCGGGAAAAACAACAACCAGGTGGCCGGCATTTAAAAGTCGCTCCGCATTTTCCTGGCAGGCTCGTACTCCACCGATTCGATACATGAGGGTCCCCAGCATCGGCATGTGATAGACAAAATCCTCCACCAAAAAGCGGGCGTCATGCCGTTTGGAATGTTCGTTTAAAATGGCGGTTTTGATCATCGCGCCGTCATACGGAACCGTTCCGGAATGATTGGCGACAATGAGTCCCCTCCCGTCGTTGGGAATATGATCGATGCCGGTTGTGGTCACTTTCCAATATTTGTGATAGAGAAAATCAAACAGCGGGCGCATTTTTTCGACCAAATGCCGATCCATTCCAAAGGGATCGATTTCCTCCTCGTATTCCGCCTGTCCCAGCCTTCCCATAACGCTTTTGTAAAAGTCAAACGAAAGCACCTTGACCACCTGGGTGGTTAACCGTTTGATAAATTCAATCGCCTCTTTTTCCTTTTTGTTTGTCTCTCCCTTGTTGGTCAACTGAGACAAGGTTTTGCTAAGACGGCTTTCCAGGTTTTGAGAGAGCTGTTCCAGTTCTGTTCTTAAAAGTTTCTCGTCGGTTTTGACCGGTTTTTCTTTGAGGATTTTTTGAATGTCCCGCTCCAGCAGTTCGAACGCCCCTTTCACCTGTGTTTCAATATTGTTAATCCGGTCTTCCAGTTTTTTGGCCAACTCGGCGAAGTCGGACGATTCAGTCGTTTCTTTTTTGTCTGATCGCACATCTCTCTTTGATTGACGAAGCGGCAACACGTTGTTGGGATCGTTTGGTATCATTTACGCCTCAATCAGATTGATTTCTCTCAACCGTTCCGCCCCCACAAAGCTGAGCAATGCCTCCTTGGTTGAAAAACGGGGGACAAACCCCAGTATTTTTTTGGCTTTGGCACCGTCAGCCACGCAGAGATAACGCAAAAAATTAACGTGGGAGGCGGGGGCCGGCGCCATATCCAGAGACCAGAGGAGCTGAACCATTGTTTTAAAACCGATTTGGGGGAGTTTTAAGTTTATTTTTCCCATAATTTTGATAACGCGGGAAAGGGGGAGAACCCCAT
>SBBF01000013.1 GCA_005240075.1 Nitrospira sp. | reverse complement strand
TTCCCCCAAATAGGCATCAATTTATATACCTTCCCGCTCACTTCGTTCGCGATGAAGGGAGCTCCCGGGCTCAGAACGGGCCAAGCCCGATTCTTCGTCATCGAGCGTTCGAGCTTTCCCCCAAATAGGCATCAATCACCGCCTGGGCAACAGGAGCGGCAGCGGCCCCTCCATGCCCTCCATTCTCAACAATCACGGAAACAGCAATTTTCGGATCGTCATAAGGGGCATAAGCCACAAACCAGGCATGATCTTTCGTACGCTCACCGCGAGCCGCCTTCGATTCATATCCAATCACCTGCGCCGTTCCTGTTTTTCCCGCAATTTTGTGGGGACTTGATCGGAGTCGCCCCGCGGTTCCCGCTCCATGGACTACTCCAATCAGTCCTTTTTGGATCAGATCCAACACCTCCGGTTTGATGAACGGCGGGCCGACGGTTGTTTCGATCGTCCGCAGAACCTGGCGGTTATTGCCCAAAACCATTTTGCCCAAATGGGGGGTTATCATTCTCCCGCCGTTTGCGATGATCGCGATCATCCGGGCGTTCTGAAGAGGAGTCGCCAGATCATATCCCTGTCCGATGGCAATCGATAACGTTTCACTTTGAATCCAGGGCTGTTTGAATCTTTTCATTTTCCATTCCGAACTGGGAATCAATCCTCCCTGTTCATAGGGAATTTCGATTCCCGTTTTTGCCCCCAACCCCAGTTTACGGGCATATTCGTCAAGCCCATCCACCCCCACCTTCAGTCCCACATTATAAAAGAAGACGTCGCATGACTGCATGATCCCCCGGATAATTTCCACCGAACCATGCCCCCCCTTGTTCCAACAATGAAAATAACGATTGCCAAATTGCAGACCACCTCCACACCCAAAATGACTCTCTGGTTTGATGATTCCCGTTTCCAAGCCGGCAAAGGCCCCCACCACCTTGTAAGTTGAACCGGGGGGATAGGCGGCTTGAATGGCGCGGTTGTACAAATATTTATTCTCATCCAGATTGATCTTTTTCCAATATTCCCGGTCAATCTCTCCCATAATTCTGTTTCCATCAAAACCGGGAGAACTATAGAGAACAAGCACCTCTCCCGATTGCGGATCAAGCGCCACCACCGCGCCTCTCCGGTCGCCCAAAGCTTTCGCGGCTTCTTCTTGCGCTTTAAAGTCAAGCGTTGTCATTAAATGATGTCCATCAACAGGAAGAGTACTCCCTCTTTCTGCCAGACTGGCAATTTCCGGATTATCCCTGATCTCCTTCCCTTGAGCATCCACCACCCGCGCCTTGACTCCATCGATCCCTCTCAAATCAAGATCATAGGCCGATTCCACTCCGGCGGCTCCCATCAAATCTCCCATGGAATATCGTTCTCTCTCTGGAGATTTTTCTTTGGATAAACGCTCCAGAGTTGCTTGATCGATTTCTTTGAGATACCCCAGCACGTGCGAAAACAGTTCAGGATAGCGATACAACCTTAAATAAGTTGATCGAACCTGAACCCCCTTCAAAACCATTTCTCCCTGTTCCAGATCATCAGGACGCTGATACTCCCGAATACGGGAGACCATTTCATAAGGAGCATCGGAAACAAGAACGACTGGAAAAAAGGGGGGATGCCCGCGGGCCCGGTTGAGTTTATCCTTGATCTCTTCCCGAGTAAGGCCGATCAAACGAGCCAACGAAGAAAGGGGCTGATCTCGATCCCCCAAGTCCTGGGGGATGATCACAACTTCAAGATAGGAACGATTGTCGGCCAACACTTTCCCCTTCCGGTCCAAAATGAGGCCTCTACGGGCCCTTAATTCTTCTTCCCGAACAGAAATTTGTTCGGATAAAATCCGATAATCTTTTCCCCGATAAATCTGAAGATAAAAGAGACGAGAAAGAATGATGCCGTAGAATAAAATCACGATAACCGCAAGAAAAGCAACCTTGCGGGATATGCGAGATACCTGTTCGTCTCCGGATAGAGAACTCATTTCAAAATGGGGGACTGGTCGCTGGCCTCCCCTTCATCCAGCACTCAAAGCTTTAAGTGCTGGATAAACCCCCTGGGTATTCGCTCGAACTGGCCCCCGTGGGGCTGGCAAAGCCAGATTCTTGCTTCATCACGATTAAGTAGTAACAACTCATTTTAGAAATTTCCGTTGGGAACTTTTGACCTGAAAAAAATCAGCTCCCGTGAGATGGGCCCTGGTGGGGGAAAACCACCCCTGCCACTGTTCCCATGTGGCATCCAAAAGCATGAAAAGCGGAAGGCTCAAGAGTGCAGCCAGAAAGGACTGCAAACCGGCCGCGGCCCAGAATATCCCTCCCTGCACGATAATGGGATTCGCTTCAAAAGCCAGGGTGCCCAGCAATTGATCCAGAAAATAAGAAAGAAAAACCCAAAAACTTTTGGTGAGATACGATTCCGTCAGAATCTGGCCTGCCAGGACCTGGAGAATAATAAACAAGAGAGAATAACTCACGATAAGAAAACCTGGCGGCAACAGGCTGAAAGACTCCACCATCAGGGCCAGGAGGATAACCGTCAAAAGACCCCGAAAAAAAGGGAAACTAAAACCGGTGTAGATGACAAGGAGGGGAATAAAACCCATGTGAAGCGCAAATCCAAAAAATTGAATTTCGGCAAATCCCTGCGGAATCAGTAAAACAAAACCCCAAAAAAATCCAAAAAAAAGCGCGGACATATTTATCGCAATCTATTTAATTACCATCACCTGTTCCAGTTTGGTAAAATCAACCAGCGGCAAAATGGCCGCCCTCTGGAAAACCTCCTCCTCTCCTTTTTCCACATCAATCACGTTGCCAACCGGAATTCCAGCGGGATACAAGGGACTTAAACCGGAGGTAATCAGCAAATCACCCGGGTGAATTTCAGCCCCCAGATTCAGGTATTCCAATTGAGAAAGATACGGATATCTTTTCAAATGAACCGTATCACCCAAACCGACGGCCAACACCCGAACCCGGCTCTCTTCGTCAATCACATCCACCGCGAAACGGGAATCAATCAGCAACAGAACCTGGGAGGAGTCCGGACCGACCGTGACAATCCGCCCTGCAAGTCCCTCCAAAGTCATCACCGGCTGATCGATCCGGACTCCTTCGTTCGCCCCACACGATATCCAGACCGTTTTGGAAAGGGCAAAGGGATCGAAAGCAATCACGTTACAGGTGACTCCCTGCCATCCATGCAATTCAATTTCCTCCTGCAAATCCTTCTTCCCTTCAGCAAACTTAAGCCGTTCCTTCAAGGAGATGACCAGCAATTTTTTTTTGGCAAGCTCCTCTTTGAGTATTTTATTTTCCGCCTGAACCCCTACGAGAGCGAGATAACCGGACCAGGTATCAGAAAAAAAATCTTTGATCAGATCAATACCCTCATGAACGGGGGTATAAACCGATGAGAGCAAACGGTGAACAACGCTGAAAGGGGAATGTTGCCCCCAAGATTGATTTTCCCGCAGATACAAAAGGAGAATGAAAAGAAGAACAAGAACAACGAGGAGAAACAAACGACGTTTAAAAAACATTAGTTCAACGTAATTTCCCGGAGGACATTCAAATCATCCAGCGCCTTTCCCGCTCCCAGAACGACACAGGAGAGGGGATCTTCGGCAATGGTGACCGGAAGGCCTGTTTCTTCGTGAACCAGCTTGTCAATGCCGCGCAAGAGAGAGCCCCCTCCCGCCATGACAATCCCCTTGTCGACAATGTCCCCCGCCAGCTCCGGAGGGGTCCGCTCCAGGGTGGTTTTGATCGCTTCCACAATCGCGTGGACCGGTTCAGTAATCGCTTCTCTCACTTCATCGGAATTGACCTGAAGGATACGGGGTATACCGGTTACCAGGTCACGCCCTTTGACCTCCATGTTTTTGGTTTCCGTATCAGGGAAGGCATTGCCAAGATTGATTTTGATCCACTCTGCGGTCCGCTCACCAATCAGGAGATTGTAATTTCTTTTGATGTGCTGAACAATCGCCTCATCCATTTTGTCCCCCGCCACACGGACCGATTTGCTGAAAACAATTCCCGCAAGAGAAATCACGGCAACTTCCGTTGTTCCGCCTCCAATATCGACAATCATATTCCCCGAGGGTTCTGTAATGGGGAGTCCTGCACCAATAGCCGAGGCCATCGGTTCTTCAATCAGATAAACCTCACGCGCTCCGGCTGATTCGGCTGATTCGCGCACGGCCCTCTTCTCCACTTCGGTAACGCCAAAAGGGACGCTGATGATAATTCGCGGACGGACAAGAGTGTTTCGGTTGTGTGCCTTGCGGATAAAATAACGAAGCATCGCTTCCGTTACTTCAAAATCAGCAATAACCCCGTCTTTCATGGGGCGAATCGCCTCGATGGTGCCAGGGGTTCGTCCCAGCATTTCTTTCGCTTCCTTTCCCACCGCCAAAACTTTTTTTTTGCCCCCTCCTTCGCGGCGCACTGCCACCACCGAAGGTTCCGACGACACAATTCCCTTCCCCTTCACATAAACGAGGGTATTGGCGGTTCCCAAATCAATGGCCAGATCATTGGAAAAGAGACTGAAAAAGGAATTCAGGATCACAAGTTGTTTAACCGTATCAAAGGGAACAACGCCCGGCAAGAAATTTGTTGGATCAGATTTTATTTTATTTATTGACACTTAGTGGATAAAAAAATATAATTTTTATCCATTATGAATGTTAAATTGCATGAAATTCTCCTTGAACAACGGGATGAGCGAGATCGCTTCCTAAGCCAGGCGACTATTCCACGCCAGGTTCCTTCTCCCCTTAAAAGGGAGGGGAATCTGGTCAGTGTTGTCATAGGGCCCCGTCGTGCCGGTAAATCGACTTACGTTTTTCAGGCCTTGAAGGGGATCCCTTTTTCCTATTGCAGTTTCGATGATGAACGTCTGCTCGCCTTTCCTTTTGATGAAATCGACAAATGTATCCGGTCTCTTTATGGCCGCTGTGAAATCTGGTTTATGGACGAAGTCCAAAATGTGCCTGACTGGCCCCTGATTGCCAATCGGCTTCAACGAAGGGGTTGGTGGCTTATTTTGACCGGTTCCAATTCCCATCTTTTAAGTCATGAGTTGATCACCCACCTGACCGGTCGACACAAGGCAACTGAAATCCTCCCTTTTTCATTCAAGGAGTTCCGTCAGGCCAAAAATATTCCGCACCCGACCTCCTTCACTATTTTGGAATACCTCAAACAGGGGGGATATCCTGAAATCGTCGTGAAGGGGCTGGATCCTGCCAGTTATCTCCCTCCGTTGTATCAGGGGGTGGTTCTCAAGGATATTGTGAATCGTTACAAAATCCGAAAATCAAAACAGATCCATGATCTGGGTGTTTATGTATTAACCCAGACCGCTTCCCCCTATACCTTAAACAGTCTGGCAAAAGTGTTGCAAGCCCGAAGCGTGACGAGCCTCACAAAATATCTCACCTATCTCTATGGGGCCTATGTTTGTTTTAGTGTGCCCACTTTTTCCCACAAGCTGAAAGCTGTCCTACATGGACCGGCAAAAATGTACGCCTATGACACGGGCATGGCCGGGGCGGTTGGTTTTAACAACCCTTTGGTCGATGCCCGCTTTCTGGAAACAGCTGTTGCCCTCTCTCTGAAAAGAAAAGGGGCCGACTTTTACACTTACCGGACACGCAACAACAAGGAGGTCGATTTTCTGGTCCGCGACAAGGGAAAACTCTCCCAGTTACTCCAGGTTTGCTACAGTCTTCAAGATCCCAGAACACAAAAGAGGGAATTTTCGGCGTTAAAAGAAGCTATGGAAGAAACAGGAGTTAAAAATGCCCATGTAATCACTTTGGACAAACAGGACATTTCCCCCCATCAAAATCTGGATATTGTGAGTGCAGAAAGCTGGCTTTAATACCCCCCCAAAAAAGCATTCAGGCCTGAACCTGAATTCCCAATTTTTTATATGTTGGATTTTTAAAACAAACGGAGAGAAATCCCGAAACTAGAAAAAAGAGGAAAGATACAAGCAGAAGTCTCATAGAACGGGGGAGAATGAATCACTTTCAGCTTGATTGATCAAGTGTCTTTCAAACCCTTGTGGGAACATTTTTGAAAAAAAATGCTGGCAAAGCCAGGGGATATGTGGTGGGACCCATGATAGAACAAACTAGAATCAATAGTGTCAATTTTGTTCCATGGGAATACGGATCCCGGTATTTTTCAGAGATTTGATGTCCCGTATCATGACCAAACCGCTCGCCAGAGAAGAAAGAAAAAAACAGTTGCTCGACGCAGCTATTACTTGCTTTGGGCAGAAGGGATATCACGCCACCCAGATTTCAGACATTATTGAAACTGCCGGAGTGGCGCGGGGGACTTTTTATCTCTATTTTCAGGGAAAACGGGAAATTTTTGATTATGTGATGACGGAACTTTTCGGACAGGTCCAAAAAGAAATCAAGACAATCCCCAAAGAGGCCCTTTCAGAAATTCCCAACCAGATTAGGGGAAACATCAAGCGGGTGTTGACTCTTTTAATGAACAACCCTCTTCTTGCCAAAATTCTGATGAGTGAATCGGTGGGATTGGATGAAGAATTGGACAGCCGGCTGAGGACTTTTTACAACCACATTTTAAATTATATCCGGAGAGGATTGAATCAGGGGCAGGAAATGGGTTTTGTCAGAGAGGGCCACATTGAGATCATGGCGGTCTCCCTTCTGGGATGCATGAAGGAAGTCCTCTACCAGCATCTTCTGGGAACCGAAAAGGCAACTCCGGACGAGATGACAGAAGAAATCTATCGGATGGTAATCGGAGCGGTTCAAAAGCAATAAACGTTTGTGGTTTTCCTCAAAAAAGATATAATCAACTCCAGCGCTATTGATTACAAACCTCGTACCACATAACAATGATGGACATCGCCAAAAATAGGGGAAAGCCGGCCTGGATCGGCATTTTAATGATCGTCCCGATCGCGAACCTGATTGTGCCAGGCTACCTGGCCTTTTCGGAGTGATGGTTCAATAAAACTTAAAACACTTCACACACCCTATTTGCCGTTGTGTTTGGTTGCTCATGAGAGTTTACTGGCAACAAATGCTCTTCCTTTTCTTCTTGGAATTATACTAAATGGTATTATACTTATTGGTATAACTGCGGTAATGTCGACAATATATTGACTTTGTCGACATTATGTGAGAACGTTGGAATGTCTATGGAAACCAGCGCTCACAGGTTTAATCTTGTCAAAGTGACCGCCCGGGTGGGCAAAAAAGATCTGCGGCTCCTTCAAAAAATAACCCGCAAGAAACCTTCCCAGCTTGTGCGTGAGTTGATTTCGGAGAAAGCCCGCGCGTTGAGAAAAAAAGATGAGGCCGGCCCCCATAACGTGATGAAGCTGTTTGGTGTTTCGAAGATCTCGGATGAATGGGATCGCGTTCTCGATGAAATCTACCGGGAGAGAGAAGCCAACTATGGCCGAGAGTTCCCTGCCTAAATATCTGCTGGATACCGATACCTGCGTCTTTCTGATACGCGGCAAAGAGAGCATCAAGTCGAGGCTTGAAGCCATTCCCGCCTCTGCTCAGTTGTATACGACCATTATCAATGCCATGGAGCTTTATTACGGAGCCGCCCTTTTTCACGATCCGGTGAGTGAGAAAGAAAAGATAAAAAAATTGATCAGGCAATTTACTCTGATTTGTCTCAATGAAAAAACCATTCCCGTCTACTGCGACATCAAACGGAGTTTAAAACAGGCAAACCAGCTTATCCCCGAAAATGACCTTTATATTGCCGCGCTGGCCATTCAGCATGAATTAACGCTGGTCACGCACAATCAAAAACATTTTCAACGGATTTCCCCGCTGTCACTCGATGACTGGGTCGAATCGGATCGATAATCTACACCACCTCACAGACCCTATTTGCCGTTGTGTTTGGTTGCTCATGAGAGTTTACTGGCAACAAATCGCCGAGGCATATTCTGCAATCGAATATTGCCACATCTCAGGAGTCGACGAATTTTCGCCATCGGTTGCGATAAAATAATTTCAGAAACCTATGATTATTATCGGCAGATTTTAAAAAAAGTGGCTTTTTTTTAAAAAAAATTAATAAAATCAATGAGTTGTTATATGCTTCTAGCATGGCCAAGAGATCTTTTGCAAAATGGCCTTAGAATCCCTTTTGAATTTAATACTTTTCTTTGTGGCCTAATTAACGTATATACGGTAATATGTTTTCCTGGGACACGGGAAAAGCCATTATCAATTTTGAGAAACATGGTGTCCCCTTTGAAGAGGCGGCGACTATCTTTGATGACCCTGATGGTCTTGATTGGGAAGATATCGCTCATTCGCATAGCGAACAACGCAATAAACGCCTTGGACGATCAAATCTGGGACGGATTCTTTTGGTAGTTTATACAATAAGGAGGATTCGAAATGAAAAAGAAGCAATCCGCATCATTAGTGCACGGCAGGCGAGCCGCAAGGAGCGTCGGGCCTATTTCAGATAGTCGGTTGGATTTCTCGGATATTCCGGAATCAACCGACGAGGAACTGAAAAGGGCCAAAAGAGTGGGGCGACCGGCAACAGGAAATGCAAAACAGTTGATTGCCATCCGAATACATCCAAGATTATTGGCATCAATCAGAAAAATGGCCATGCGCCGGTCAAAACCCTATCAGACGTTTCTTCATGAACTTCTTGAGAAGGGAGTCAAAAACGCCGCCTAGCCCATGAATCGAAAGGAAAAAATTTCGCCCAAGCCCTTGGAATTTAAGAAGCACACACTATATTCGCCGTCGTTCCGGCAACGGTGTGTTTGCCGTAATAAGTCGCAGATTGAAATTTCTTTTTCTTTGAAGAAATCACGGCCCACTGCTCTCTGGTCAGTCCTTTTTGTTTGAGGGCCGACTCAAATTCCTCTTCCGCTTTTCTTTTGGCCTTAAACAAAACCATCTGAATGCGGCTGTAGACATTGATCGCTCCATCGCCAGAAGTTTCGATCGGGAGAAAAATGGCCTCGGGATATCGTTCGGTGATAACTGACTGCACCCCATCCGAAACACCGGATGAGGGCATACACCCAAACGGTTTAACCGAAAGGGTCATGTGCGCCTTGTTATGAATGACATTCTGGATCAGTTTGCCGATCTCCATATGCCCTTCCCCCCCTCGGAGATCGTTGTTGTAATGTTCGTGCGCTACCCGGGCATTTTCGTTCTGGTCAGGGAGTTTGTAATGACGTAAACCAAGACATAGAGCGAATGTCTTAAAGACACCCCGCAGAATTTTTTCGGCAATCCAGAGGGTCAAGAATTTTTTCGCCACCTTTTCCGTCTTTAATCCTTTCCGGGTACCGAGGTCCATGGCCTTAAGCGTCATCCGGCGGCGGGTATCCACACGGGCCTGCCAGATGTTGTAGAGCACCCATCCGGCAATCAGTTGAATATCCACTTCCGCCCCCTCCTTTTCCAAAAAGCGCTGGAGCTGATAATTGCCATCCCCTTCGGTGGTCATCGCCCAGAACTCACCAATCACACTCACCTTTGGCTTGACCAGCGTCCGGTCTACTTTGACCTGTTTTAAAATCTTGCGACTCTTCCAGAGAGCCCTCAAAACCGACTTTTTCTCTTTGAGCGCTTGCATGATGAACTCCCGACATTTGCCAATCGCCTTGTCGGTCGCCCCTTTTTCAACTTCATAGGGACGAATGCGATACATGATCGCATTCAACGCATCGCCCGCAAAAATCGACTTGGCCAACGTCACAAAAAAATCTTTGTCCATTTTTAAACCCACTTCTTTGCCGGTTGCCTGGTTCATTCCGCCATTCGGTTCGAATAACATGACGCGAAAACCATCAAATCCGGCATCACGAAGCGCCTTGCGATATTCTGTCACATACATCCCGAAACGGCAGGGGCCGCAACCGCCAGCAGTCAAGAAAACATGCTTGTCGATGATATCCTGGGTGGACCATCCTTCCTTGTCGCGAAGTTGGATTAAATATTTAACAAGATTTCCAACAGTAAAATAGGTAGGGTTGCACTGGCCACGGTTACCATATTCCTTTCCAAATTGGAGCGAGTCGTTATCGGGACAATCCAGTGCCTTGATCTGGTAGCCAAGACCGGTCAAGCCTGCCTGAACAAAATGATCATGCGCCATGGTGAGGCCTGAAACGAGAATGGTCGTGTGAGCGCGCTGGTCGGCAAAGAAGGCACGGTTGACTTTTTCCTCCCACTGTTTTTTCTCAGTGGAAATTCCGAGCCGTGCCCGTTCTTCTTTTTCGAATTTGGCCAATTCCGCCTCGATGGCGGCCATCATTTCACCCGGATGGGTGGGAAGACGATGGGGGTTTTGTTGGGTGTTCATGTGGGTTCCTCCTTTTCGGGCGGGGAAACCCCGCCCTTCCATTTATACATGAAATGCGTTCTCGTTCTGCCATGCCGGCGTATCAATCGGCCGGATGAGCGGAATTTTTTCGTCTACCTGGGACTTGTTTCTGATCCGTTCCAAATCCCTTTCAATCATCATTTCCACCGGAATTTCATCCGAAGTGCTTTCCAGTTCTGGCAAGCCGAGACCGTAAAAATGCATCAGTGCTTTCCGTTTCTCGGCAATACGGCGGGTCAGTTCATCCATTTTCAACAATCGGTCGGAAAGCCATTCTTCCCTTAAAGACAAAGAATGGGCAAAAGTTTTGACCCGAATTTTGATGGACCCTCCCGGCTTGTTGGCATCAATCTCGTGAAGCGCGGAGTAAGGAACCTGACCTGTTGAAATCACCTTGTCGATAATCCCGTAGGTCGGCGCGTCGTGCCCGCATTTGAAACTGGAGAGATCAAGCACCGCCACGTTCGGATGATGCGCCGCAAATTTCGCCGCCCAAACCTTCTCCGCACTGTTGGTGGAATAGTTCTCAGGCCAAACATCGGTCACTTCATACGGCGATTTGATCACCCCCCGTTCCAGATCATCTTTAAAAAGACGATTGAGGTAGTCGCGATCTTTGGGGAGTGAGCGCATTGACAGGACCGGGTATCCCAAAATTTGAAATTCATCGAGGACATTGTGATTCAATCCGGGATCGGTGTGGTAAGGACGTCCAATCATTAAAAGAGCGATCTTGTTGTTCGCCTCCGCCCAATCAAGAATCTCCCTCCCCTTCTGCTGTAAATTGAGGTTAAACTTCTCGAGCGCCTTCCATCCCTGATCTATCGCCCAGTCACTTTCATCTTCGGTCACCCCCAAGAGCGGACCAAAGGTCTCAAACATCTGTCGTTTAAAAAGGGTTTTTTCATTCATCGTGACGGCTGGATCAAGATAAGTAATCCCCCGTTCCTTGAAAAAATTGTTCTCTTTGGTGAATGCTGCTTTCATTACCTCCGGGGTCCCCGCCACAATGGGACAGGCAGCAGTATCCATAATTCCATCCAGAAAGGATGAAACATGCGTGATAATCGGAAAGAAAATGTAATTCAGCGGCTTGTCAGCCTGATGTTTGTAAAAGAGAAGATTATGCAAATGCGCTTGGGCCACTTTGGAGGGATAGCAAGGATCGATCGAACCATACTTTCCCCCTTCTACCCACATTTCTTCCGAGGTGAAATCAGAATAGATGATGTTTGATTCCGGAAGGCCAAGAGTCCGAAAGTAAGTGGTCCAAATAGGGGCAGTGCTGTAGATATTAAGGACGCGCGGAATACCGATGCGAACTTTTAACCTCTTCTCGGCCGCTTCGGGTGATGATCGAACAATCGGCCGCTTGATCGCTCTTCGCTTGATGTTTCCCAAAAGAGTTTTCTTAACTGCGATATCATCGATAATGGTTCCTTCGGCAGGAATGGACTCCGCCTCGTAGATTGAAAAGGCGGTCTTGGCTTCATAATCGACTAGATTGGGAAATTTCTTTTTCAACTGCTGGCGATTTTTAGCCACCTGAACCATCGCTTCCTTCGATTCCACCGTTCCCTTCTCACAAGAAAAACCAGAAATGTAGCGGCTTGTTTTTCCATCCGGCGTTTCCGTATCGATAAAAGTCCGACTGCAGTTATTCGGACAAAAATGGCATTTGGTCGATTCATCATTTTTAGATGTATATTTTAAATTGATCGTGGCACCGAGACCGATAAAGCTGGAAAAGCCCCGGCGTTGAACCACCCGACGCGTTTCCATCGCCGCCCCAATTGCCCCCGCCTCGCCGCAATGGGGATGGACTAAAACCTCGGCTCCCGGAACTCTTTCCTTTATATAATCAACCTGCGCCTTCACCGCCGCGAGATTGTACTGGGTCCCCCCTTGCAGGACAAACTTGCGACCCAATTCCGACATCCGTGGAATCTGCACCACATACTGCCAGACATTTTTGGGAAGAACCTGCGCAAGACCGGTCAATAATTCTTCTTTCGCATATCCTTCTTTCTGAAAATTGACGCGGTCGCTGTCCAGAAACACCGCGCAACCGTAAGAAAATTTAGGAGCGAGTGAGGCACCAAACGCCACGTCGGCATAGTCCTGAACCTTCACCCCAAACTGGTCAGCCATCGCCTGAAGCAACATTCCATTTCCGGCTGAACATTGGTTACTAAGGCGGAAATTTTTGATGTCGCCGTTTTGCATGAAAAGAACCTTGATATCCTGCCCCCCAATGTCACAAATAACATCAATATCCTTTCCAAAAAAATGAACAGCACTCATCATGTGGGCCACTGTCTCAACAATATTCACATCGGCTTTGACCGATTCCTGCAACACATCGGCCGCATAACCGGTCGCCCCAAAACCAAGAATTTCAAGGGTCGCCCCTTTTTGAACAAAAAAATCGTTCATTTGATTTAAAATATCTTTGGTGTCCTGAATCGGATTCCCTTTGGAGAGTTGATAGGCCTTGAGGATCAGTTCCCCTTTTTCATTAACCAACACCGCTTTGGAAGAAGTGGAACCACCATCAAGCCCAATGAAACCGCGCACTACATCCCCCTCCTTGACTTCTATTGGCGTGAATTTTGGAATTTTGTACTGTTGCCTGAAAGCCTCAAGTTCATCCTTATCTTTCACCAGAGGCTTGCCGGCATTGTTCCCTAGCTGGGCCTTTCGGCCTGAAGTGATAAACTCTTTCAAATCACTCAATCCTTTATAGACGCCCACATGAGATTCTTCGAAGGTTCCGTAGATAACCGCACCATAGGCGGCATAGTATTGCGCATTTTCAGGGACAAAAATCAGCTCCTCCATCGGAACATCTTTGGGGTAATTGTAATTTCGATCATTCCATGTTTCGGGAATTCGCTTGAGCCAGCACTGTTTCAAAAAGGGGAGATAAGTATTCGGCCCCCCCAGTAGAAGCACTTTGTGTCGGAGAGTATTTCCGCGGGTCAAGACCGAGAGATTCTGCATCACAATGGCATCGGCCAAAGAATTTAAAATTTCGTCGGCCGGAATTCCCGATTTGACAAGATTGACAATATCGGTTTCGGCGAACACACCACACTTGGCCGCCACATGGTGAAGCTTGGAATCGTCGTAGTTAAGATTCCCCAAAAATTCCCGTTCGACTCCTACTTTAATAACACATTTATCGATCGTGGCACCGGTGCCGGAGGCACACTTGTCGTTCATCGAGGTGATCGCCTGCTTGTCGCCGGTCTCCTCATTCTTCTTATAGATGATAATCTTGGCATCCTGTCCACCAAGCTCAATAACCGAGCCGACATCGGGGTGAAGTTTTTCCACAGCCATCGTAACAGCATTTACTTCTTGCACAAACTTTCCCCCGAGCGGTGTTGTCACCGGCCCTGCTCCGGAGCCGGTTGTAAAGATTCTGATATTTTCTGTGGGAACATTGGAAAATTCGTTTCCAATGCGAACAAGAAACTCCAGCACCTTTTCGGCCTGACGGGTTTCGTGCCGTTGGTAATCGCTCCAGAGGATTTGGAGCGTGTCCGGGTTAACCACACATGCTTTGACTGTGGTTGAACCAACATCTAAACCGATCATTAATGATTGGGGCCCTTTCGGCCCGGCTGTTGCTATTTGCGTCATTAGATTTCGGTCCTCACATAGCCCCAAACCCCGCACTCAGGACCGGCAAAGCCGGATCCTTTGCTTATTATTTTGGGACATAGAGCTAAATCATGAATATTTTTAGTCCTTTTAAAGGGAAGTGCTCTTGGTGTCAAGAATAAACTGACATGTCAGTCTAGTAATAGAAGTAAGAAGTAGTTTGCCCTTGTAGAATGGAAGATCCTAAAGTACAAACTCCCGCTCATGCGCATCTTCCATTCATCCCGACGGGCGAAAGAATTTTGTAAAAAAGGGGTCTGTCTGACGCTGGGAAACTATGACGGAGTTCACTTGGGGCATCGTTCCATTTTGGGGAACCTTGTCAAAGAGGCTCAACGGAGAAAATGGCCGGCGGTTGTTTATACCTTTAATCCTCATCCTGTAAAAATACTAGCCCCTCACTTGGCCCCTCCTCTGATCAATACGGAGAAGCAAAAAATTGAACTGTTCGCTTCCTGCGGCGTGGATGCTGTCATTTTTGAAAAATTCAATCACCGTTTCTCAAGCCTCTCCCCTCAAATTTTTTTTCAAAAAATCATCCGGGAGCGTCTTCATGCAACTTTTGTCATCGTCGGTTATGATTTTACCTTTGGAAAAAAACGAGAGGGAAACATCGAAACGCTGGAATATCTTTGTTTCAAAAACGGGATCGAACTCACCATCATGAAACCTCAGATGGCAGGGAATACGCTGGTTAGTTCCACGGTGGTTCGCAAATATTTGATGGAGGGGGATGTCGTTCACGCCGCGCGTTTGCTGGGACGCTTCTTTTTTCTGGATGGAAAGGTGGTTCATGGAAATAAAAGAGGGCAAAAACTCTTAATTCCGACCGCTAATTTAAAAACCGAAAATGAATTGATTCCTGCAAACGGTGTTTACGCCACACAAACCCGGATTGGCAAAATAGTTTACGGAAGCGTCACCAATATCGGAACCAATCCCACTTTTGGAAACAGGTTTCGAAGCATTGAGACCCATCTTCTGGATGTGGACTTAAAAATCTACGGAAAAAAAATGAGACTTTATTTTCTTAAAAAATTGAGGGATGAAAAAAAATTTATAAGTCCTCAAGCCTTGGCTCTGCAGATTAAAAAAGACATCGCCTTAGCAAAAAGAATATGCCCCAAAAACAACTTAAAATTTTAGGCATCATCGGCGATCCGGTTTCCCAGTCGCTCTCTCCCCTCATGCATAACGCGGCGATGGCCCATACGGGGCTCCCTTTTATTTACATGCCCTTCCAAGTAAAGCCGGAGGAACTGGATGTTTTTTTCAAATCTCTTGCACCTCGCAAAATCTTTGGTTTTAACGTAACAATTCCCCATAAACAGGCGGTAATCCCTTATCTGGACAGCCTTTCTAGAGAAGCCCGTTTGATCGGAGCGGTCAATACGGTTATGAGAAAGGGAAAAAAACTGATCGGCTATAATACGGATGGAGCCGGTTTTATTCGGTCGTTGAAGAAAGAAGAGAAGTATGAGTTGGCTAACAAGCATGTCCTTCTTTTGGGGGCTGGTGGGGCGGCCCGGGCCATTGCCGTCGCTTTGGGATTGGAGGGGGCACGGGAGGTCATGATTTTTAATCGAACGGCCAAGAAAGCTTTCGACTTGAGCTTCGAGTTGGGAAAAAAATTTAGAAAAACAGTTTTTAATGCGTCCCCTCTCGATCCCCCTGACCCCTCCCATTGGCGCTTGGCCGATTTGGTTATTAATGCGACCAGCATCGGAATGAAAGAATTCCAAAACATCCAACTCCCTCTCTCCCAACTCCCGTCAAAAGCCCTCGTGGTGGATATTGTTTACAGGCCGCTGGAAACCCCTCTTCTTAAAAAAGCCAAAAAAAGGGGATTGTCGATCCATCCCGGCTGGGGAATGCTTCTTCATCAGGGGATGCTCTCCTTTGAATTATGGACCGGAAAAAAAGCGCCGTATGAGGTGATGAAAAAAGCTCTGCTGGAAGCACTAAGGTAGATCAATTTTTTGTATCCCCAAAACCTTGCAAAGCCTCGCCAGGGTGGCCAACGTCATATTCTTCCCCCCCTCCTCAATTTTGGAAATGTCCGGTTGTTTCATCCCAACACTGACAGCCACCTGTTTCTGGTTTAATCCTTTTTCAAGTCTGGCTTCCTTAAATAATCGACCCAGATTGACAAACAAGGGAGGGTTTGATCCCTTGACTTTTTTGGGTTTAAAACCCTGCTTCTCCACAAGCTCATCGTAAATGGTTTCCCACCAATCCCTGAAATCTGATTGCCGTTCGTGCTTCATCCAATAATTTCTGATCCGCGGCCAAACCTCGACAAATCTTTTGGAAGGAATGATCTGAAAAAGATGAACCGGCTTGTCACAACGAGACAAAAGAGCAACCATTCGTGCAGGAAATTTCGGATGGTCAGGGCTTTTCAAAATTTGAGTCGTCTCCCTTAAAGCGGTTTTTCCCAAATCCCAAAAATATTTTGAACTATTCATTTTTCAGCAATCCCTTTGTAAAAAGTTTGATTTCATTCTCCAAGTGAAGAATGACTTGCCGGAAGTCAATTTTCCGATCGTAAATATCCATATCCAGAAACGCCAGCTGGAATGCCTGCCTCGAAAACGTCCGGTACCAGTGAATCATTCCCCTTTGCCAAGGGGAAGGAATGTTTTGCAGAAAAAGATGCAGGGGCTTTACTTCTCTTGAAAGCATAAAGAGATCAAAGACGTCACGGGCTTCGTGACGGCCTTCCATCATCCATCTTCCCATTTCATTGATAACGGGTCGATGGCCGGCAACAGCAATCATTTTTAAAAAATAGATGTCCTCGGCGCTGTAAACGGAAACTCCCTTAAACTTTCTTATTCTCGGTTTTTTCAGAAAAACATCTTCCACAAAATCAATCTTTAATACTCTGTCAGTTCCCTTGACCGGCAAAGTGTAGAATTGAATAGAGGCCCTTCCCTCCTGCATAAGTTCCGATTCTAGCCGGATTCTTCTGCCAACCTGTTTTTCAAAAGCTGAAATAAGTTTGCCGATCTCGGTCCTGTTGAATTTCCGGGAAAAAAAATCGAGATCGGAGGAAAAACGGTGGTTCAAATAATAAAGCTCAAGCGCGGTGCCTCCCGCCAGGGCGAATCTTGTCTTCACACCGGAGAAAGCCTTTAAAATAACTTTTTGAACTTCCCTGATTTGAGCATTCATGGCTAAAAAATAGACATAGTTTATAATCTATCTCTAAATAGATTATAAACTATTCCGGTATCTTTTTTCAAGTTGTATTTGGATTTAATTTTTTTAAGAATTTAAGCCTTCATAATTTCAAGTCCGTTCATATAAGAACGAAGAATTTGTGGAATCACCACCGATCCGTCAGCCTGCTGAAAATTTTCCAAAATTGCAACCACGGTCCTTCCAACCGCCAATCCTGAACCGTTGAGCGTGTGAACAAAAGAATTTTTTCCATCCCTGTTCTTGAATCGGATTTTGGCCCGACGGGCTTGAAAATCTTCAAAGTTGGAACAGGAAGAAATTTCACGATACGCGTTTTGCCCCGGAAGCCAGACCTCCAGATCGTAGGTCTTGGCCGAGGCAAAACCAAGATCACCTGTACAAAGCACGACAACGCGGTAAGGAAGTTTGAGTTTCTGAAGAATCTTTTCAGCGTCCAAAGTCAATGATTCCAGCTCGGAATACGACTGATCGGGACGGACAAACTTGACCAGTTCCACCTTGTTAAACTGATGCTGGCGAATCAACCCTTTGACATCTTTTCCGTAAGAGCCTGCTTCGCTCCGAAAACAGGGGGTATAAGCACACATCTTGATCGGTAATTTTTCTTCCATCAAAATTTCATCCCGAAAAATATTGGTGACCGGTACTTCGGCCGTCGGCGCCAGATAAAAGCCGTCCGTTGTTTTAAAAAGATCCGATTCAAATTTGGGCAATTGCCCCGTTCCGGTGAGACTGGCAGAATTGACCATAAAAGGGGGGAGAACCTCCTCGTAGCCTCCTTCCTTGGTATGAACATCCAGCATGAAATTGATCAACGCCCGTTCCAACAAAGCCCCTGCTCCACGGTAAAGAGTAAAACGGGCCCCTGTTATTTTGGCCCCCCTTTCAAAATCAAGAATTCTCAATCGTTCGCCGATTTCGGCATGCTCCAAGGGCTTAAATGAAAAAACAGGAATTTTTCCCCAACTGCGGATAACCAGGTTAGCCTCCGAATCCGTCCCAACCGGCACCGATGGATGGGGAATATTGGGGATTTGATACAACACATCATCCAATCTTTTTTCAATTTCCTCCCGTTCCGGGGTAATGGCCCGGATTCTTTCTGCGATTTGCTTCATACCAGACAGAATCTTCGAGGCGTCTTTTTTTTCTTTCTGCAAACGGGCAATTTCTTTGGAAGTCTGATTTTGTTTCGCTTTCAGGGTTTCAAATTCGGTCAGCAGATTTTTTCTTTTTTCGTTGAGAAAAAAAACCAGGGAGAGATCCACTGTCTGGCCTCTGGCTTGAAGTGCTTCCCCCAAGAGCTCCTTATGTTGTTCTATCCATTTGATATCGAGCATAAATAGGGAATCTGATATATCCCCTAATCCCCCAAATGACAAACAAAATACCGATGTATCCAAAAAAGATGCGCTGTTTCAAGCCCCTTTATTGACAGATAAAACAAATCCCCTTACAATATAAAAATACTAAAAGTTGGGGGAGCCTAAGGGGGGCAGGGTCATGAAGAGAATCGAAGGAATCGCCGTTTTAATCATTGTTCTTTTTTTGACAAGTTGCAGAGGAGAGGGAGGCGATACCGGTGATTCGCGCGACATGGAAGGGTCTTTGGCTCCCGCCAGTCTTCCTGCCCCGGCTCTCATCAAACAACAAACAGTTGATGCGTGCAATGACATTTCGATTTGCTGTTCTTCTTATACCGGTGCGATGGTTGTAACCGAAGTCAATGCCGATTGTAGTTTTTCTATCGCACTCCCCTTGAATAGCTTCTGTTTCTGCGGCGCCTTTTCGGGAGATGACTCTGATGGAGAGGGCTGTCCGGACAACTACCTGGCCTCTCTGGGATGTTCGGAAAATGGTTTTAGCGGTGCGATTCCTATTTATGCCGATGCCGATGACACCACCGATGCCATATCACTGGGCGAATCCGATTTTCAAGGAACCAGCCTTGTTCCCACTACCGATCCTTGCTCCCAGGTGGACCAGGACGACGATGGAGTCACCGATGCCGATGATGCCGATGACGATGGCGATGCCGTTAATGACACCGAAGACAGCCTGACTTCATCAGGGTGCGACAATGCCGATGAGGTTGACTCCGATGACAACGGAATCCCCGATATTTATGAGCCGGAGCTCTGGGCAGAATTTGATGATTCCGATGGAGACGGAATTCCCGCTTTCTGTGATGACGACGAAACCTCCTGTGAGGCCTCCACGGATGACAGCGATGGCAACTGCATTCCGGATATTTACGAATACTGCGATGACGATAGTGACGGCGATGGGGTCGGCTATTGCTACGATTGCAACGACACCGATTCCTCCAGCACAACCGAATGCTACAGCGACTACTACTGTTCCATCGACGCTGATGAAGATGGTTTTGACCTCTGCACCGATTGCGATGACACCGATGCCAACACCGGATCAGAATGCTTCAGCTACGATGATTATTGTGCCCTCTATGATGAAGACGGAGATGGATTTAATATTTGCTATGACTGCGATGATACGGATGCTTCAAGCGGTGCTGAATGTTATAGCCATGATTATTGCTCTGACTATGACACAGATGGCGACGGCTATAATATCTGTTTTGATTGCGACGACAACAACTCGACCAGTACTATAGAATGCTATGACGACGACTATTGCAGTACCTACGATACGGATGGTGATGGTTTTAACATTTGCCAGGACTGCGACGATACCAACCCGGCTTCAACCTACGAGTGTTACTACCACAATTAAAACGACAAATCTCCCCTTCCTGGGCTGTTTGTTATTCTCTTTTCTGGCTCTTTGTATATTATTTCTTTTCCTATTTTTTTCCTCTCAGTGAGCAGTGGCCTTATCAAATCATCTTTCTCCTGATTCCTGCCATGTGGGGGGTGATAACCGTCCCTCTCCAAGGAATGCCTCTCTTCTCACAGACCAGCCTCAAAGAGATCGGACTTGTTTTTCTGGCTACTGTCGCCGTCTCTCTTCTTCTGAACTGGATCATGGTTTACTGGAGCCAGATCTTTCCCCAACCGGAAGTTGTTCAGGAATACTACAACAAAATATTAAAAACCGGATCAACAGGAGAAACGTTGATGAAAGGAATGACCCTGGGTCTTATTCCTGCCGTGAGTGAAGAATTTCTTTTTCGTGGCTTTCTTCAGGGACATCTGGAAAACAAATGGGGGGGCACAAAAGCGGTTTTAGCTACCTCTCTTCTCTTTGGACTCTGTCATCTTAACATCCGTTATTTTCCATTCTTTTTTCTGCTGGGACTCTATCTCGGAAAATGCCAGCTCATCCGTCATAATCTAGCGCTTCCCGTTCTGGCTCATTGGATCAACAATGTCATCGCCTTGGGGCTTTATAAAATACTTTAGGTTTCCTCCAAATCTTTTTCTGAAAAATGCTCCAGCGATTCTTTCAATTCATTCAAAAAAAGTCCCGCATCCCGTCCATCCATCACCCGATGATCAAAGGCCATTGTCAAATCGGCCAGCTCGCGGATTTGAATTTGATCGTCAACCACCCAGGGTCTTTTTTCAATCTTCCCCATCCCTAAGGTTGTCGACTGGGGGGGGAGAATAATCTGCACTCCAAAACGGGTTCCGTAAAAACCGTAATTGTTGAAGGTGAAAGTAACACCGGTCAAATCCTCAGGCTTTAGCTTATTCTGTCTGGCCCGTTCCACCCCTTTGGCCAATTCCCTGGCAAAATCGATAAACTTCATCTCCTGTGCATTCCGAATCACCACAACATAAAGACCCCGTTCCGTATCGACCGCCATCCCCAAATGAATTTTTTTGTGAATCACAATTGCCTTTTTATCTTCCTTAAAAGAAGCATTCACCAGCGGATGTTGAAGAATTGCCTTTTTAAGAGCCGGAAAAATAAGGGGGGCAATTCCCAAAGAGATATTTTTTTCAGTCTTGAGACGTGTCTTGTTTTGCCGACGATAACTGGACAGACGGCTCAAATCTATGGTGAGCCCCGTATGCGCATGAGGGATGGTTTGTTTGGACAAAACCATATGTTCCGCAATGCGTAGCCGAATGGGAGTGCAAGGGATGACTGTATCTTCTGCATCGCCGCTTTGTTTGCTCTTTCTTTCCAAATAGCCCAAAACATCTTCCTTGGTGAGCCTCCCTCCAGGACCAGTAGGATTTATTCTTTCCAATTCAGCTTCACTCATTCCCTGTTCTGCAATCAGTCTTCTTAAAAGGGGGGAAAGGGGGATTGTTTTTCTGAAAACTTTTTTGACATCGGCCGGTTTTTGTTCTCCAACAACCGTTTGACCCAAACCCAAAAGCGAATAGGTTTTGGATTTTTCGTCCGATACTTCAATCAAGGCGATCGGCTCTCCTACACTCACTGTGCTATTGGCGCCCACCAACAGTTTGATGACTTTTCCTTCAAACGGCGATTCATATTCAAAAAGCGCTTTTTCGGTTTCCAACTCCGCAATCGGTTCTTTTTCTTTGATGATTTGCCCTTCAGAAATCAGCCAGCGAACGACCGTTCCTTGCGTGATCGTCTCTCCCGGTTGGGGCATGGTCAGTTGGAGTTGAGGCATAAGAAAACAGTGAGAGAGAAGAATACAAGAAACATTCCTTAAGAAAAGCTCTTTTTGAATACATATTTGACATGTAAAGAATATTTATATAACATGTATGCTGTGGAATTTGAGTGGGATATCCATCATCGGGGAAAAAACTGGCAAAAGCACAAAGTCAGCTCTGAGGAAGCTGAAGAAGTCTTTAACAAGGGGCTCTTTATGGGGCCTGTTCGTTCTGATGAGGAAGACAGATTTGCTGTCATCGGTCAGACAAAAAAGGGAAGAGCTTTGTTTGTGGTTTATACAATTCGAGATGGAAAAATACGGGTGATCAGCGCCCGTGATACGTCAAGAAAGGAAAGAGACAGTTATGAAGAAAAAATTAAAGCGGTTTAAGTCAGAAGACGAAGAAAGGGACTTTTGGGCCACGCACGATGGAACTGACTATTTTGACATCTCGAAAGGGCAATTAACCGATGTCGACAGTTTTCATGGGAGCGTGACGCCGGTTACCATCCGCTTTTCGAAAAGCCAGTTGGCCCTGCTTCGTCGGATTGCCAAAAAGATGGACGTGGGCTATCAAAGTCTGATCAAAGTCTGGTTGGACGAACGTCTCATTCAAGAGAAAATTCAACGCCATTTTTAAATATCCGATCGAAACGGCTCTCAATACTCCATCAATTTTTCTGCTGTATCAAGAATATCCTTGAGGCTCGGCAGGTAAAAATCCTCCAGAACCGGATTCGTGGGAATCGGCATCTGTTTGGCTCCAATCCGAACAACGGGGGCCGCCAATGAATCAAATCCATGCTCCACCAAATAAGAGGCTATTTCTCCCCCAAATCCTCCAATTTTAGGGGCTTCATGCAAAATAATCGCCCGGTTTGTTTTTTGGAATGATTGAAGAACCGTTTTTTGATCCCACGGCATCAGGGTGCGCAAGTCAATAATTTCCAATTCAATCCCTTTACCCTTTAAAATTTTCTCCGCTTCCAGAGCCAGATAAAGGGGGCTTCCGTAAGTGATCAGTGTAATATCCTTCCCTTCTCGGCGCACAATAGCCTCGCTTAAAGGGACGGTGTATAATTCTTCCGGAACTTGATCCTTGATTTCCCGATATAATTTTTTCTGTTCAAAAAAAAGAACCGGATTGTTGTCCCGAATGGAAGCAATCAACAACCCTTTGGCATCATAAGCGGTCGCTGGCACCACCACTTTGAGGCCGGGAACATGCGTAAACCAGGCCTCCAGACATTTGGAATGAAAATTGCCAATTCTTAAAGCGCCGCCAGCAGGAGCCCGAATGGTAATCGGCAGGGGAGTATGAATCCGGTAAAAATAATTCGACATCAAGTCAATAACCGGCGACATCCCCGTCGTTAAAAAATCAGAAAATTGGATTTCAGGCACCGGCCGCAATCCATAAACCGCGGAGCCAATCGCCTCTCCTAAAATAGCCCCTTCGGACAAAGGGGTATTGCGAACTCTTAAAGGACCGAATTCAGCCAGCAGATCTTTGGTCACGCCGAACACGCCGCCATAAGCCGCTACATCTTCACCAAAAACATAGACCGAATCGTCGCGGCGCATTTCCTGCTGGAGCGCTTCGCGGATGGCATCGGCGTAAAAAATCTCACGGGGCATACAGATCCTCCAATTGCCCCTCGATGGTTGGACCCGGTTTATTCTTAACACGCTCGGTTGCTTCCTTGACTTCGTTTCTCACTTTCTCAACTATCTGCTTAAAATATTTTTCATCCCCCCATCCTTTTTTCTTCAAAAATTTTTCAAAATTGCCGATTGGATCCCTCTTCTTCCAATCATCATACTCCTCGTCGGGCACGTACTTGGCCATATCGTGAGTGCCGTGGCCCGCCATCCGCATCGTTTTGCACTCCACAAAAGAAGGACCATTTCCCCTTCTTGCCCGGTCAACCGCCTCTTTTACCGTCTCGTAGACTTCTACAACGTTGTTACCATCGCAAACAGTTCCCGGCATCCCGTACCCCTTGGCCCGATCAGCCAGGTTTTCAATGGCAAACTGTTCTTTAATCGGCGTTGAAATAGCCCAACGGTTGTTGTTGCAGACAAAAACAACCGCCAGTTTAAAAACAGCGGCATAATTCATCGCCTCGTGAACCACCCCTTGTGACGAGGCGCCATCCCCAAAAAAAGCCAGCGTCACCGCATCATCTTTTTGATATTTTGCCCCCCAGGCGATCCCGTTGGCCACAGGCATCAGAGCCCCCATGTGAGAAATAAAACCGAGAATGTGTCTTTGGGTATCCCCAAAGTGAACATTCGAATCACGTCCCCAGGTGGGGGAGTCCAATTTCGAAAAATATTGGGACAACAGCTCATCAACCGTCATTCCCCGAATCAAGAGAGCTCCAAAATCACGGTGCGATTGGGCAATCCAGTCATTCTTTTCTAGCGCATAAGCCGCTCCAATCGAAACCGCTTCCTGGCCGGTGCT
The DNA here is from genome assembly GCA_005240075.1 of Nitrospira sp. Classification (GTDB taxonomy): domain Bacteria; phylum UBA10199; class UBA10199; order UBA10199; family SBBF01; genus SBBF01. The sequence continues at coordinate 3,951 of SBBF01000013.1, read as the reverse complement.
CAAATACCCTTTCCCTATAATTAAAGGTTGTTTGGGACTTTGGTTGTGACAGATGTAAAAGATCCAATCTTCCAACGCGCGGGTAAGACGGAGATAATAGTAAAGTTCGAGGTGCTGGGATTGGGTTAACATGGTAATTGTAATTCTAAAAGATTCTCATTGAACCGAAAAGGAAATACTTTTACATTAGAACGCCATAATACGAAAAATCTGGCTTTGCGTTTTGAGCTCGGCGGCTCCCTTCATCGCGAGGGCGTTAGCCTGAGCGGGAAGATATATAAATGACCTCTAAACCTCCTCCCCTCAAACCGGGCGACACCATTGGTATTGCCGCCTCCTCCAGCCCTTTTGACCGGACTGAATTTGAAAAAGGGGTCAAGACTCTTGAGAGAGCCGGCTTTAAAGTTTCTTTTCGCCAGGACATTTTTGACCGACACCGGTATCTCGCCGGATCGGACAAACGCCGGCTGGATGAGTTGGTGGGGCTTCTTGAAAACCCGGACATTCAGGCCATTTTCTTTGCCCGCGGCGGGTACGGCATGTTGCGCCTTCTTCCCCTGCTCACCCAAAAAAAAATAAGTCCCACGCCAAAAATTATTCTGGGATACAGCGACTTGACGTCTCTTTTTATTTACCTCTACCAACAATGGGAATGGGTCACTTTCTATGGTCCTGTCGTTGCGCGCGATCTGGGCAGTTCGCTCAACCCCGAAACCCAAAAACATCTTCTCGAAGCCCTTTCGCAAACAGCTCCTCTTGGGCCTTATTGTTATTCGGAAATGTTATCGGTACGCAAAGGGTCTTGTGAGGGAGTCATGGTAGGAGGGTGTCTTTCGCTGGTTGTGGCCTCACTAGGAACCCCTTTTGAGATTGAGACAGACAATAGAATTCTTTTTTTGGAAGACACCAACGAAAAACCATATTCCGTCGACCGGATGTTGACCCAACTGGTTTTGGCCAAAAAACTTGAAAAAGTGAAAGGTATTTTATTTGGGAGTTTTTCCAACGGCGGTGAACTGGATCATTTTCGGGAAGTGGCGGAAGATGTCCTCAAGGATTTTAAAGGACCCATTCTCTTTAATTTTCCGGCAGGTCATGGGCCGGTGAAAGTGACTCTCCCCTTGGGAATTCAAGTGAGGCTTGATGCTGACAAAAAAACATTAACTTATCTGGAAGAGGCATGCAGACCATCGATTCAGTCATGAAAGAGGCCCTAAGCGAAGGGGTTTTTCCAGGCGCCAGCTTGCTGGTCGCGCGGGGAGAAAAAATCTTGTGGAATCAAGTCTACGGCAACGCCCAAATCGTTCCTCAAAAACGCCCCCTTCTTCCTGAAACAAACTTTGATATCGCCTCGCTCACCAAGCCGCTTTGTACTGCTACTCTCTTTATGCTGGCGGTTCAGGAAAAAAAATGCGCTCTGACAGACCTGATAGAGGGAACCTCCTTACACTCTTTGCTCAATCACACCTCAGGACTTCCTGACTGGAAACCCTATTATAAGGAGCTTCTTCAAACGGCTCCCGGATGGGTTGCCGATAAAAAGGGAAAAGAATGGTTGATTCAAAAAATTCTGGCCGACTTAAAACAGGTTAAACCGACTCAGGAGGCTATTTACAGCGATCTCGGTTATATCCTGTTGGGAGATTTTTTGGAAAAAATCTACCAAAAGAAACTCGATTTGTTGTTTAAAGAAAAAATAGCAACCCCCTTGGGCCTAAAAAAAACTTTCTTCAACCCTATTGAACGTCATACAGAACTAACTGACAGCCATCCCGATCACTTTGCCGCTACCGAAGAGTGTTCCTGGCGGAATAAAATCCTCTGCGGAGAAGTCATGGATGATCATGCCTGGCTGATGGGAGGAGTCGCAGGGCACGCGGGGCTTTTTTCTACTGCGGAAGACATTCATCGATGGTTGACGGAACTGATGAACGCTAAAAATGGAAAAGGGAGTTTGATCAGAGGAGAGACCTTCAAGCTTTTCTGCACGATTCCAAAAAACCGGGATCCCCAAATCCCTTTTTTTACCCTAGGCTTTGATACCCCCTCTTCTTTTTCATCAGCCGGAAAATATTTTTCCCCCCAGTCGCTGGGGCATCTGGGATACAGCGGAACGTCGTTCTGGTGGGATTTGAAGGATGATTTATGGGTCATTCTTTTGACCAATCGGGTGCACCCCCGCCGCGAAAACAACTTAATTCGGGAATTCAGGCCGAAAATCCACGATTTGATTCGACAAGAGTTTTCATAAAACCTCATGAACTTTTCCTGGATTTTTGAAAACAAGCTTCGTTTTTTTCTTGCTCTGGCAATACTCACTTTTGGTTTAAGAATCTCCACTCTTTATCATCCTTTTATCGACATTGATGAATCACAATTTGCCGGTTTTGCCCATGTGTTGATGGACGGTGGGCTCCCCTATCGCGACAGTCTGGACACCAAGCCTCCGTTGATCTACCTGTTTTACGCTTGTTGTTTTTTTATTTTCGGAAAATACAACATGGCGGGGGTTCATCTGGCAGGAATTGTTCTGGCGCTGGCGGTCAGCTGGACTCTCTACCAGATTGGAAAAGAAAACGGACAGGAAAAAGGAGGAATGGGGGGGGCTCTTTTTTACACTCTTTTTTCGACCGCTGGCCTCCCCAAATTCATTGCCGTCAGCATTACGTCGGTCATGGTTCTTCCTCTGTCGCTCTCTCTGCTCTATTTCTTAAGGGGAGATCGTGAATCAAGACTTCGTTTCGATCTGTGGGCCGGTTTATTTGTGGGACTCGCCTTTCTGTTTAAATATCAGTCAGGAATCCAGCTGGTCCTCTTTTTTTTATGGATCATTTGGTCGGTCAAACAAAAGGAGGAAGACCTTCGTTCTGCTTTTTTAAGATTTTCGACTTGTTTCGGCGGATTTTTAATTCCGGTAATGATCACGGGGGTTAGTCTCTATGCCCTGGGGGTCTGGTCCGATTTCTACCAATGGAGTCTGTTGGGAAGTTTTCGATACATCCAGTCCGGAGTCGAAACCATTTCCTACTTTAAAAATTTTTTTCTCCGCGGCGGATTTTTCATTCTTTGCACTTTGGTTCTTTGGGTGCTGGCTTCTTTCCAATTAAAAAACAACAACAGAAATCGATTGACTCTCTTCCTGGGATTGGGGCTCTTATTAAGCTGGGTACCGGTTGCAACAGGCGGACGTTTTTACGGACATTATTTCATTCAGTGCCTCCCCCCTCTCTGTCTGCTGGCCGGGCTTCAGGCGGGAAAACTTGAAAGAACGGATATTTTAAAAAAAATGGCTTGGGGAATTTTTTTGCCTGTTCTTTTTTTCTGGGTTTTAAGGCTCGATTTGAAAAAGATGGAAGATTTTTTTCCGGATGACCAATTATTTCTGCAAAAAAGGGTCGGCGAATGGATGAAGAACAATACTCAGCCTCAAGAAACCCTCTTTGTTTGGGGATTTGCCACCGCCATCTATTTTCACGCGGAAAGAAAACCGGTCTCCCGGTTTTTGTGGACCGATTGGCTGACCGGTAAAGTGCCCGGTTCAAATCAATCCAATCTCCCCGATTTTGACACAACCCGTTATATTGCCCCCTTGGCCTGGAAGGCTCTCTGGGAAGATTTTAACAAAAATCCACCGACCTACTTTGTGGATACTTCCCCCCCAAATATTCACAATTACAAAAAGTATCCCCTCTTCTCCTATCCTGAACTTTATTCCTATCTTCAAACCCATTATCGATTCTGGAAAAATGTGGAGGGGTGCGCGATTTATAAAAAAAGAATGTGAAGTGGGATTAGGGATAGATAATAAAATCAAGAAGCAGACGATGTATGACATTTGATTTTTCTCAAAAGATGGCATTGCGCCCTTTTTCCACCTCAACAGCGATCCAGTCGTGATGGGGATCACAAGCGGAACAACTGGGCTTCCTGACAACGCCGGCCGCCCCGGCG
>SBBF01000011.1 GCA_005240075.1 Nitrospira sp. | reverse complement strand
TCTTGATATCGGCTAAAAACCCCGATACCATCGCGGACTAATAGCAAACAACATTTTTATCACCGATCTGGTGAGCCAAAGGCTCATGAATGGTTGCGTGAAAAATAAACAAATTTTCTCAAGCAAAAACAGAAGGGGGAGAGGAACGGGGCGGAGTTTGAACTGCGGGAGGGGGACTCTGACTTTGTTTTTCTTTGTCCTGTTTCATTTCATAAACGATTGTTAACACCTCAGCGACCGCCTCAAAGAGGTCTTCCGGGATTTCGTCCCCAATCTCCAGATGAACAAGGGACCAGGCGAGTGGAATATTCCGCACAATCGGCACCCCTTCTTCGTTGGCCATGTCGATAATCATCTGGGCAAACATCCTCTGCCCCTTGGCGGTCAAGGTGGGGGAAGCCATCTCCTCCCGGTTGTATTCCAAAACAGAGGCCACATGCACCGGGTTAGTGACCACCACATCTGCTTTTTTCACGGCGCGGCGCACATCGCCAAAGGCCATTTCCCGATGCAAACGGCGCCTCTCCCCTTTGATGGCGGGATCCCCTTCATCCTGTTTGTATTCTCTTTTGACCTCCTCCTTGCTCATCCGCATGTTCTTCATGAAATTCCAGCGTTGAAGGGCGTAGTCCAGAATCGAGATGATGATAAACAGGATGCTGACTTTGATGAAAAATTCAAAAAGAATGTTTCCGGTAATCTTGGCAGACAAAAAAAGATCGATTTGAGAGCTTAATAAAACATCGGAGATGTATTTTTTGAGGGTGGCATAGGCAAGGTAGAGAACAATGGTAATTTTGGCTATATTCTTTGCCAATTCGATCAGCGCCACCACCTTGAACATGTTTTTTAGTCCTTCGATCGGATTGAGCCGCTCTGGCTTGGGGGTGAGCGGGTCGCCTGAAAAAATCGGCCCCACCTGAATCAGCCCCACGATAAAAGCGGTAAAAACCCCCGCGATAAAAATGGGAGCAAGCGCCTTCCCCATGGCGATCAGCCCCGCTTTTCCCAAATCCCAAACGGTGCTCCAGGGAATTTCATTTTGGGAGAGCGCCTCAAAACAGAGTTTAAAATAACGTTGAAACTCCACCGCCATGGTGCCGATCGAAAAAGCAAAAACTATAAAGGAGATGACCATCACAAAAATCATGCTGACATCTCTGCTTTTGGGGACCTGCCCCTTCTTCCGCGCTTCGCGCAAACGTCGCGGGGTGGCATGTTCGGTTTTTTCCTGTGATGAACCCTCGGGCATTTGTATACCTTCCCGCTCGCTACGCTTACGATGAAGGGAGCTCTCGATGTCAGAACAGGCAAAGCCTGATTCTTCCTCATCTAGCGTCCGGGATTTAAATTATATTCCATCTATCTCAAACAAGCCAACAATCCATATTATTATCGGCAAATGATCCCCCAGAGTTGCCTTAAAAAAAATTTTCAAAACATAGCAACTTTTACAGAGCTTCTGCCGATAACTAGATTAAGCATAAGCAAATCATCTGGCTTTGCCAGTGATTTACGCGGGGTTTGGGGCCATCTGAGGCCCGAAATTCACCCCGTGGGATATGTACCTTATCCCACGGGGTAAATAACGCGAATAGCATCAAACGGGACGAAGGGGCCCCAAATTAAAAATGGGATAGATTCATGGGGTGGTGTTTATGTTGGAAAATCAAATACTTCAGTTGTTAAAGAAGGTTTCTCAACAGTTGGAAGACATTTCATCTGTCCAGCATGAGATCAGATCGGAAATAGCGGCCCTCTACCGTCATCTCCTTGTCTTGGAGGAATCTACCCTTAAAGATCTTGAAGCCCGTATCCCTAAGCCCCGTATCGATTCGTTCTTGAATTGATCAATTGCTCTTTTTCCCTTCTTTGACGGCAAAGGCTTCAATTTCGGACTCGGAATACTTTTCCATCCGGCGGCTTATTTTGTTCACCACATCCACAAAATCGTTTTTCCAGGCCTCCGAATAACGCGGCTTTTCAGAAATCATCTTTGCCTTGGCCACTTCCCAAGCCCTTTGCAATACCCACGATTTGGGTCTGCTCAAACGTTCGGCCACCGCAGCAATTTCCTTTGCCGTTTTGAACGGAAAATAAAGGCTCCACCTTCTTTCATCCTTGATTGGTTTCATTTTTTATCTCCTTAAGATTTTTAAAAAATCAGCCGGGGATAGAAACGTTATGTTTTTGTATTTCCCGATATCCCATAGATCCTTGTCCAGAGAAAGAATAGTATCTGCGCCAAATGAAACGGCACAATTCACAAACATATCATCATTGGGATCTCGGCTAATCCTTATTTTTTCAGCGGCTCTTTTTTTGAGCTTTTTGAGAAAGTATTTCAGCTTTTTAATCTCTCCTTGTGACAAACAGGCCTTCTTTACAACGGAAGGTCTGGCAATCACCTCGGCCAATTCTTCGTAGATTTGGTGTGAAACAACAATGTCGATTTCTCCCTCCAGGGCTTTTCTAAAAACCTCAAAAGAGGCCCCTCGATTGCTTAATATGGCCGCCACCCAGACGCTGGTATCCACCACTCCTTTCACTTTTAAAATGTAGGATATATATTACTTATTGTCAATAGCAATGATTGAAGAGTCCCCTTTACAAAAGTGATTGGAGCCAATAAACAGGGTTCATGGTTTTAATCCGCCCTCGAAGACTCCGTTTATCGCCAGTCATGCGTGACATGGTCCGGGAAACCTCTCTGGAACGGCGCCAGCTGATTTCTCCTCTCTTTATTAAAGAAGGGATTTCATCCCCGGAGCCGGTTCCATCCATGCCGGGGATTTGCCAATTTGATCTGAAGGGGGGAGTCGGGGAAGCAGAGGCTATCCGGGAGGCTGGCATTAAAGCGGTTCTTCTTTTTGGGATTCCATCCCAAAAGGATACGCTGGCCTCCGGAGCCTATGATCCCAACGGAATAATCCCCCAATCGATCAAGGCGATTAAAGATAAAATTCCCGAGCTGATGGTGATCACCGATGTTTGCCTTTGTTCGTTTATGACTCATGGTCACTGCGGCGTTGTGGCAAAAAACAACGAAATTGAAAACGACGCCACTCTGGAGCTTCTTGCAAAAACAGCGCTGGTTTATGCAACTGCTGGAGCTGACATGGTGGCCCCTTCCGACATGATGGATGGACGGGTGGCCGCTATTCGCAAAACGCTCGATCAGGAAGGATTCATTCAAACACCGATCTTAAGTTATGCCGTCAAACAGGCCTCCAGTTTTTATGCCCCTTTCCGGGAGGCAGCTGAATCGGCGCCGCAGTTTGGTGATCGTAAAACGTATCAGATGGATTATGCCAATGTCCGTGAGGCGCTTCGCGAAGCGAAACTGGACGAGGAAGAAGGGGCCGATATTCTGATGGTGAAGCCGGCCGGATCCGCTCTGGATATTATCGCGACAGTTAAAAACCAGACGACTCTGCCGGTGGCCGCCTATCAGGTGAGCGGTGAATATTCGATGATTGTCGCCGCTTCCCAAAATGGGTGGTTCGATCGCAAACAGGCGATTTTGGAATCGTTGACCGCCATCCGCAGAGCGGGGGCCGATTTGATTGTGACCTATTTTGCGAAGGAAATTGCAGAGGAAATGTAATGGCCTGGTTGGGAAGACAATGGGTGGCCGAGGCGGAGGGGGCCCCCCGCCAGAGCGCAACGAAGTGAGCACTGCCGGGGGAGGAGCCAAGGACAGGACCCATTGTCACCACATAACTGAAGAGTGAGAGGACATGTGATTTTTAAAGCCCTCATTTGCGATTTTAACGGATTAATCCTCGACGACGAGGGGATTCATCTCGAACTTTTTCAACGCGTTCTGATTGACGAAGAAATCACACTCTCAGACAAAGATTACTGGGAAACCTATGTTGGCTATGACGACAAAGGGATGTTTCAAGTTCTTTTTGAACGCGATCATAAAAAGTTGACCCCCAAAAAATTAAAGGATCTTGTTCAAAAAAAAGGGGAACTCTATCTCCCAACACTGAAAGAGCGGATTCGTTTTTTTCCAGGCGTGATTGATTTTATTCATCAGGTGGAAAAAAAATATGTTTTGGCAATTGTGTCGGGCGCTTTGAAAAATGAAATTGATTTTGCCCTGAAGGAGGGAAAGATCGATCATTCTTTTGAGTTGATTGTTAGTGCCGAGGAGACCAAACATGGCAAGCCGGACCCGGAAGGGCTGGTTATTGCGCTCACCCGCCTTAAAAAAAACCATCCAGAGTTTACACCCCAAAGTTGCCTGGTTCTCGAAGATTCGCTTGCCGGGATTGAAGCGGCCCATCGGGCTGGGATGAAGTGTGCGGCTCTGACCCACACTTATCCTCGCGAACAACTGGCCGTTGCTGATTATGTTATCGATTCGTTTGAGGAGCTGAAAACCATTCTGTTTAATCAATAAATTCGATGCGGGGCAAAGAAGGGATCAATTTTTTGCGATGGGCCAAATCAAGGAGCGTATGCACAGCCCGTCGGCCGTCGGCGCCATAATCAAGCGTTCGTTCATTCACATACATTCCCACAAAGCGATCGGCCGTTTCTGTAGAAAGGCCACGGGCGTAACGGAGGGCATGGGACAACGCCTCCTGGCGATGGTCAAGCCCATAGGCGATGCTTGCTTTCTGAAGACGGGCCAGTTTTTTCATCAGATCAGCCCCCAGGTCACGGCGGACAGCATTTCCTCCCAACGGCAAGGGAAGCCCTGTCTGTTCATGCCACCAGAGGCCCAGATCCACAATGAGTTTTAAGCCCCTCTCCTGATACTGCAATTGCCCTTCGTGAATTATTAATCCTGCGTCCACTTTCCCCCTGATCACAGAATCTAAAATCTGATCGAAAGGGAGAGTGACATGTTCAAATTCAGGCTCCAGAATTTTCAACACCAGAAAAGCGGTGGTGAGTGTCCCAGGGACAGCTATTCTTTTATTCTTAAGTTCCCCAAGCGGAAAATCTTTTTTAGCCACCACCATCGGCCCATATTTTTCCCCCATGCTGGCGCCACTTCCGAGGAGGGCATACCTGTCGGCTAAATAAGCATAGGCATGAATCGAAACAGCACTGATTTCATACGTTCCCTTCATTGCCTCACGATTCAAGGTTTCAATGTCCTTTAACACATGGACAAATTCCACCCCTTCGGTATCGATCTTCCCTTCCGCCAGGGCATAAAACATAAAAGCATCGTCAGAGTCGGGGCTATGGGCTATCTGGATTTGCACGGGTTTCCTCTAACAAGTCAAAAACGAGCGGGCAAACTTTTTTTTCCTGGTTAAAGAATATCCCCGTTCCAAAGCATGTTCAAAAAATGTTGCCAGGGCAAGACTTGGATGCCTTGACTTAAGGTGCGCGGCTGACTTTCGAGAGAAATAACATATCGATGTTTCACAGGGCCATCTTCAAGCAGAATGTTTAAATGACGCAGATCTTTGGATGAAACATGGTCGCTTGCCTTGATTTCAATGGCCGCTGTTTTATCTCCTAAAATAAAATCGACCTCTTGGTTATTCGTCGTACGCCAAAAATAAATATCAAGTTCCGGGTTTTTGTAGGCCTGGTAAGCCTTTAGTTCCATAAGAATATAATGTTCAAATGATTTGCCAAACTCGGTTGAGCCAATCTTTGGTGCTGACTTGGCGAGATAATTTTTGACTCCGACATCAAACAAATAAAACTTTTCAGTTTGTATGAGACGCCTTTCTTTCGATTTGCCCCACGGCTTGATTCTAAAACCTAAATAAGTGTCTTCCAAAATATCAAAATAAGTTCTGACAATCTTGGGCGACACGCCGCATTCACTGGCCACATTGGCATAATTGAGCAATTCACTACTGGTTAATGCCGCTACTCTCAAAAACTGGTGAAAGGCAGGCAAATTCTGGGTAAGCGCCTCCTCCGCGATTTCCTCCTTGAGGTAATCATAAACATAAGCCTCCAAATCCTTGAGTGGATTGGTTGACAAAAAGTGCGGCGGCAACAGGCCTGATAACATGACCTGTTCCAGATCAAAACCGGCCACCTCTGTCAAACTAAGCGGGGTCATATGATAACGCCAGGCTCTCCCCCCTAACAAATTGGCTTTTCCCCTTTTAAGCTTGCGGGCGCTGGAGCCTGTCAAAATAAAATTATTTTTACTGTTCTCAATCAACCAATGAACTTCATCCAATAAGAGGGGCACTTTTTGAATTTCATCAATGATGACAAGACCACTATGATCTTGGTAACGTTCGCTCAACAAATGAGGACGGGTAACATATTCGGTGTAGTCTTTGGTTTTCAGCAAATCGATGAGCGGAGCGTTGGGGTAGTGCGTTTTCAGCCAGTACGATTTGCCGCTTTTGCGCGGCCCCCATAAAAATGCGGAGCGATCCCTGGGAAGTTTAAGATCAATCAGCCTTTTTTTGATACTCTTCACAGCTCAATCATAAACAGATAAAATTACCTGTCAAGTAGTTTTATCTAGATAAAACTACTTTAAAGGGATGATTATTGATCACCTATTCATCAACTCCCGTAGCGGGTCATCGGTTACATTCCCTACTCTTAGATCTGACAGACATTTTTTAATTGACCAATTTTGAATTTACGGCAAGTTCTATTTTCCATGGAAACAAAACTTTTTCTGACTCTGTTGGGGATGACGGTATCGGGTCTTCTTCTTGCTTCTTCCAAACCGGTTACCCTGGAATCACTGGAGTCCCAGGGGTATTTTCAGGGGGAGCTGAAAGGGGAGGCGATTAAAGCCCCCTTTTCCGGGAAATCGTGTGTCTACTATGAATCGGTTTATGGTGAAAAAGGAGAGAAGAAGTTTGCCTGGCATATCAAAGGACCCCGAACAATCCATGAGGTGGGGATCTCCACAAAAGGGGGGGAGCTTTCCCTGCCGGTTAACGCTCTCAGAATCTATACCAAAGCCATTTTTTCAAAAACTTTCAGACCGACTGATGCTGACAAAGCTCCCGATTTTCTCAAAGAGGATCTGATCAAAGAAAAAAAACCATTAACCCTTGAAGAGTTTTGTCTGGAACCGGGCAAGCCCTATGACATGCATGTAGATCGAGAGTCCTACTTTCTTCCTCCCCCCCGTCCTGACGCCCAACCGAGCCAACATGAAAATCGGGTTCTTGAAATTTCGGACACCCCCTTCCAGGATGGAAAATCATCCTCTCCTCAAACCCCTGCAACTTCGGGGATTACCTATTAAACAGACTCCGTTTGACAGCGCTTTTCTAATGAATTAAACAGAGCCCCAGATACCCAGTCAGGAGGAAATGATGAGCAAAAAAATCGCGATTATTTTGGCGGGATCTGGCGTCAAAGATGGTTCGGAAATTCACGAATCGGTTTTGACTCTTCTTCATGTCATTAAAAACGGAGCGACCCCTCTCTTTTTTGCCCCCAACAGCCCGCAGGCCACGGTGACCAATCATTTAACCGGTGATTCTTTGGGGGAGACCCGGAATATATTGGTGGAATCGGCCCGGATTGCCAGGGGAGATATCAGGGATTTGAAGGAGCTGAAATCTTCCACCGCCGATGCTCTTATTTTTCCGGGTGGATTTGGCGCCGCTTTGAACCTTTGCAACTTTGCGCAGAAGGGGGCCGATTGTTCGGTCCATCCGGAAGTCGAACGGGTGGTTCAAGAATTTCACTCGGCCCAAAAACCGATCGGCTTTATTTGTATCGCTCCGGCGATTGGCGCCAAGGTTTTGGGATCCCAGAATGTCAAACTGACCATCGGCACCGATGCCGGGACTGCCAGTGCCCTTCAAAAAATGGGGGGGGTTCATGAAAATAGACCGGTGGATGAAATTTGTGTTGATGAAAAAAACAGGGTTGTTTCCACCGCCGCCTACATGCTGGCCCGGAATATTGCCGAAGCGGAGTCGGGCATCTCGAAATTAGTGGAAAAAATAATTCAGATGGCCTAGTAAGAAAGTTTGATGCCCTTGCACGAAGAATCTGGCTTTGCCAGTTCTGAGATGGGGGGACCCCTTCATCGCGAAGTCCGCTGGAAGTGGACGAGCGGGAAGGTATATAAATGGCTGTTCCACTTTCTCAAGGACTGAGGGTTTTCTCCTACATCATGAAGCAAAAATTGAAGGGGGTGGAACGGTATCCCCTCGTGCTGATGTTAGAGCCCCTTTTTCGCTGTAATCTGGAATGCAAAGGGTGTGGCAAAATCCAGTTTCCGGAGGAGATTTTGGGCAAAAGACTTTCAGTCAAGGAATGTCTGGACGCGGCCGAGGAATGCGGCGCACCGATGGTGTCCATTCCAGGGGGGGAGCCGCTCATTCATCCTGAAATTGATCAGATCGTCGACGGACTGGTCAAGCAAAAGCGCTATATTTATTTGTGCACCAATGCCATTTTGCTGGAACGGAAACTTCATCTCTTCACACCGTCCAAATATCTGACTTTTAGCATTCATTTAGACGGTCTGCGCGAAACTCACGACAAGATGGTCGACCGGAAGGGCGTTTTCGATGTGGCAGTCAAAGCCATAAAAGCCGCCAAGGATAAGGGTTTCCGGGTGACAACCAACACCACCCTGTTTGACGGAGAGGATCCAAACGAAGTCCGGAGTTTTTTTGATTTCGCCATGACCCTAGGAGTGGAAGGGATGATGATATCGCCGGGGTATCAATACGAAAAAGCCCCCGATCAGGAACATTTTTTAAGGAGGGAGAAGGCGAGGAATTTTTTCCGTTCCGTTCTGGGAGATCGGAAGAAAAACTGGAAATTCAATCAGTCTCCTTTTTTTCTGGAATTTTTGATGGGGAATAAAGAGTACCGCTGCACCCCTTGGGGAAATCCAACCCGAAATGTGTTTGGCTGGCAACGCCCCTGTTATTTGATGAGCGACGCGCCGTATGCCTCTTCTTTCAGAGAATTGATGGAAAAAACCGACTGGGAATTGTATGGAACAGGACGTCATCCCAAATGCGCCGACTGTATGGTTCATTGCGGCTATGAACCGACCGCTGTCATCGATACTTTTTCTTCACTCAAAAATCTGGTCTATGCCGCCCGCGCTTCCGTCTGATTTCTCTGACTCTTATTCACCATCCTTCAACAAAAAACGAAGTTAAGTCAAAATATTTATGTTAATATTTTTAGTCAATATTTTGACAATTATGTTTATTGGAACCCCGTGAACAAAAAAAATTGCTCTGGAATTGTATGAGCTTGCTTAGTATTATTATAATAATGTATTTATTGCATAATTTGTAACGGCTTGTAATGTGTGAATAACGTGAGGTTAAACATACAATCTATGGAAATTTCTCCAGGAATTATTGTTGACAGCAAGGTAAGATTTGGAAAACCGGTCATTAAAGGGACTCGTGTGCCTGTTGATTTGATTATAGGAAAATTGGCCTCCGGCATGAGTTATCAGGAAGTCATGGCGGAATATGAAATTACCCACGAAGACATTCTGGCTGTTTTCAAATATGCCGCTCAAGCTCTTTCCACCGAAGAAATCCGATCTGTAGGCTAATACCATGAGCAAATTTGTTATTGATGAAGATCTCCCGCGATCCCTAGGCCCTCTTCTTAAAAAATTTGGTTATGAAGTTCATGATATCCGTGATTGTGGGTTGCGTGGTTCCGATGACAGTGAGATTTTTCGCTTTGCTGTGGCCCAAAAAGCCATTCTGATTACGGGAGATCTTGGGTTTGGAAATATTCTGACTTATCCTTTAAAAAGCCATTATGGCATTGTGATTGCCCATTTTCCCAATGAAATGAGCACACAGAAAATGAACAGACAATTGATTAACGGATTACAAGAGCTGTCGGTCAAAGATCTGGTGGGCAATCTGGTCATCATCGAACCAGGTAAAATAAGAGTAAAAAAATAAGGAAAAAATTCTTCACACATTTTAAAACATGCGGATCAATATTTCCGAAAAATTGTTTAAAGAAGCCGAGCAGGTTTTAGTAGGGGGGGTTAATTCACCGGTCAGGGCTTTTAAAGCGGTGGGGGGGACTCCTCTTTTTATCAGTCGAGGGAAAGGTTCTCGAATCTGGGATGCGGATAGCAACGAATATATTGATTACGTTGGGAGTTGGGGGCCGCTTATTCTGGGGCATGCTTTTCCCCCCGTTTTACAGGCGCTCCACGAAACAATGAAAGAAGGGGTCAGTTTTGGGGCGCCGATTGCGAAAGAAATTCAACTAGCTCGCATGGTGCAAGAGGCCTATCCTTCGATGGAGTTGATTCGGTTTGTCAATTCGGGAACGGAAGCGACCATGAGCGCTCTTCGTTTGGCCCGCGGATATACCGGCCGGAACAAGATCCTCAAGTTTGACGGCTGTTATCATGGTCATTCTGATTTTTTGCTGGTGAAAGCAGGATCGGGGGCAACAACGATGGGAGAACCGGATAGCGCGGGGGTTCCTGGGGAGGCCACTTCACTTA
>SBBF01000033.1 GCA_005240075.1 Nitrospira sp. | reverse complement strand
CTGAAGAAAAAACCGAGACTGTAGTCACACAGATTTCTGATCAAAAAAAAATTTGTGCCTGATTCCAAATGCTTGAAAATTTAAGGTGTCAAACTCGGGACACGAATCGACTCCAGCTCATTCGATTCAGCTTCCAGATTACAGCCTCAACGCTTACTTTCTTGCACGGTTCTTTTCTCCGTTCCATTTCAAATTCGAAAATTCTTTTCTTCGTTCTTCAATTTTATCTCCAGAATTCTGCGCCAATGTGGGTATAGAAAAATCAGCACATTTATCCCAATTCTTGACAAACCAGGTTCGAATTTGTTTCCATAGCCTCCACACAAAAAATTTTTTCATGCAAACTCCGATTTTCTTTTTTGTGAAGGTGGTTGTTTCAGGCATCCTGATTGCTGTTATCAGCAGTCTTGCCAAAACCTTTCCCAAATGGGCCGCTCTCTTGACGGCGCTCCCGATGATGACCTTTTTGTCATTGATTTGGATTTATTGGGAGACGAAGGATCTGGCGCTTCTTGAAACCTACACGCGCGATGTCTTGATTTGGGTTTTGCCCAGCCTTTTCTTTTTTGTGGCGGCGATTTATCTTTTCCGCGCCCGCGTTCCCTTTGTATTGACCATGGGAATCTCAACGGCCGCTCTTTTTATCGGAGTTTTGATTTTTGAAAAGTTCCACCTGATTAAGTAGGGCCATCTCTCTCTAACGCACATCATCTTTTTTGATGACCCGAATCATAACAAGCAAGAGTAACGAGATTTATTTTTTTCAGAGAAAGGATTGACAATCTGATTATCAGCCCCAAATTAATTTTGCAAAGGAGGTGATATTTATGTCACTGATTAAATGGGATCCGTTTGAAACATGGTCGGAAATCCAGGATGATATTGATCGTCTCTTCAACCGCAAGCTGGCTGTCAGTCCGACCCGAAAAGGGGGGGATACCGATTGGTATCCGAAGGTGGATATTCATGAGGACAAAGAGGCTTATCATTTCGATCTGGAGGTTCCCGGCATGGACAAGAGCATGCTGGATATCAAAATCGAGGACAATGTCTTGACGATTAAAGGAGAGAGAAAAAGGGAAGAGGAGAAAAAAGAAAAAAACTACTACCGCGTCGAGCGGGAATATGGAACGTTTAGCCGTTCCTTCTGGCTCCCTGAAACAGCCGATCCCGGCAGGGTCAATGCCGAATACAAAAACGGCATGCTCTTTGTAACGATCGGCCGAAGGGAGACGGCCAAGCCCAAACAGATCGAAATCAAGGCGGCTTGACGGACCGGGCTTGCATTTTCAATTCAAGGTGTGTATCACAACTCCACCGGATTACAGTCTGGTGGAGTTTTTTTTTATGGAAAGGAAACTCTCTATGATGACATTTCTTGTTTTTCTAACGATGGTATTGTCCAGTTTTTCTGTTTCGGCCCAGGATGCGCCGGCCGGCAAGGCGAAATTTGATACGTACTGTGTCACTTGCCATGGGGCGACAGGTAAAGGGGACGGGCCGGCCTCGGCGGCGCTGAATCCCAAACCGGCTGATCTTTCACAAACCAAACTGAGCGATGACGAGTTGAAAAAAATGATCAAGGAAGGAGGGGGGGGCATGGGGCGTTCCACTTCCATGCCGGCCTGGGGGGGAGCCCTCTCCGATCAGGATATTGCCAACATCGTTGCTCACATCCGATCGTTCAAAAGTCCCTGATGCTGATTGATTTTCATACCCACTTTTTTCCGGACAAACTTTTCGAGGCGATCTGGAAATGGTTTGAAGACCAGGGATGGCCGATCATCTATAAAAAATATGCGGACGATCTGATTTGATTGTTCCCTTTGGGAGCCTCCATCCCGATGACGAAAAACCAGAAAAAATTTTAAAGGACTGTTTTGAAACGTATGGTTTCAAAGGAATCAAGATCCACTTACTTTTGTGGTTCCTCACATGGGGTTTGATGAAATTGAATCTTTTGTGGCGCTCTTGTCCGATTATCCAAACCTCTATCTCGATTCGTCGATGACGCTCGGAAATTATTTCAATACAAAAACCGCTGTTCATCCGGAGTGGTTTGATCGACACAGCGACCGGATCCTGTTTGGGACCGATTTTCCCCATCTCCCCTATGAATGGAGGAAGGAATTGTCCACTCTTCTCTCTTTTGGTTTGGGAAAAGAGAAGGAAGACAAAATTCTCTATCAAAATGCCGAAAAACTGCTGGCTAGTCGTCCTCTTCATCCTCGCCGGTTGCCAGGATAAACCCCTCTCCCTTTTCTTGCTCATCGAGGGTTCCATTGTTGTTCAGGTCGATATAAAGCCGGGCCGACTGCTTGATATTCTCGACGATCGTTGTCCTGAGCTCCGTATTATTTTCGTCATCGATCAGGATGACTCCTTCTGAGCCAGAGGCGGAGTCGAGATCGACTCCCGTAAACCAGGTATCCAGGTCAAATCCAACGAAGAGGAGAATCTCTGAATCCGATCCTTCGATCGCAAATCCGTCGTCACTAGCCGCGGCTAGTTTGAATTTGTCGTCCTGGGAGAGGCTGACCTCAAACTCCCTTCCATCGTCCCGCGTTCCACGAAGAATAAAAGCCTTGCCGACGATCGAATCATCGGAGGCAATTCCATCCGGAATGTCAGCCTCATCGAGTTGGTCGAAATCAAGATCCATTTCGCAAAAAGATCCCGAGAGAATCTCGAAGGAATCGGTATCGGGGATCGAGCTGTTGGCGAGCAGGTCGACGACAAAAGGACCTGGGAGATCTTCGTCATCGTCGTCCTCGTCCTCGTTCAAGCAGAGCGGTAGCGGATCGAAATCAATCGCCTTGACGACGATCCGGGCCTCTGTCAGCGTCACCTCACTCCCCTCACCGACAAATTGAATCCGGGTTGTCAGAGGGTTTCCCGTATCGGTTCCAAGAGAAGTCGGGTCACCACAACTCTCCAGGGACCCGATCCAGAAGAAAAAGACAATTCCTGTTTTGATCATCCTGTTCATATCTTTAAGGCTTTTTCCGTGACCGGAAAAAGCTGTATGTTCAATTGGTAGATCCGATCAGGCTTCTTATCTCTTGCCTCCATTTCTGCCAACAGCGATTTTCGAAACGCCTCGATTTTCTTTTTAACCTGGGCCAAATCCCCCTGATGGATCCCGACCGTTGCCGACGTGATGTCGCGTTCTTCGCTGGGAACCGTGGAAATTGACTCCGTTGCCAGCTGCATCATTGACCGATGAAAATTAGCGACAGCCAATGACTTGATTTCAGGAGGGGTTGCAATGATGGGATTAAGCCTCTCGTAAGTTTTTTTATTTTCATCCCAGTTAATGAGGTTCAGCTTGACTAAGAGTTTCAGGGCCCGCGTCGCCTCTTCTTTGGTTACGCGGGGGTGAAGAGTGGCTGCGATCCATTCGGCATTCCCCCTAAAACCCTCCAGATGAATCATCTCGCGGATCACGACGTGGAACCACTCGGAGTAGAAGCGGAATATTTCCTTAGTCAGCTCATGGATCTCCCGAAATCTTCGGTGCTTCGTTAGGTCTCGAAAGGCCTCCGACCTCTCTTCTTCTGTTCCCGACCGATTGAAAGCGACGAGTGAACCCAAGAAATCGCTCTCCTGCTGATTCAACTGGAGACCGCGAGCAAATCGCAACAGTGTCCTGGCCGTGATAGCTCGCTTCCCCTCCATGACGAGCAATAACATGTTGGGCGATTTGAATCCCCCTTTCTTAGAAAAGGAGCGGTGAGTGAAGCCTCGCTGAGTTTTTTTGAGATAGGCATAGAGATCTTTTAAGAAGATCCGGTAATCCTGGTAGAGAAAAATGTTGGGTCTATCAGCCATGGTTCCCATTAATTCAATTTTCTGTATACAACTGATAACAAATATTAATATAAGTTATTGTAAAATATATAAAAAAAAATGTCAATATACTTTTTTATAACATTTATAGATACAAACTTATCTTGACTTGCCCTGAGATTGGGGAGAAAATCGGGCCAAGGAGGGTGATACTATGAAAACAATCACAACATTTATGGTTCGAACGGTTATCATGTCAGGCTGTTTTTTTGTGCTCTGCCTTTTCGGGGGATGTTCGACAGAGACAGCGGAAGAAGAAGAGGAAGCTGTCGATGAAACGCTTATCCTTGAAGTAGCGAAAATCCTGATCGAACACAATGCCACCGATGAGGATACAGGGTTTCAGGGTTTTGCCGATGGGGAACCCTGGAATGAACTGACAATTGCCAATCCAGACGACGCGACGGTCGTGACGGTCAATGCCGAAGGGGGACTGCTTGACTTCGGTTTGACGGAACTTTTCTATGAAACCTCGGAGCCGGAGAACGATGAGGTTCCGATCCCTGATGTTTTGGAACACCTTCCGGAAGGGGAATACACCTTCACGGGGGATATTGTTGGAGGGAGTTCAAGTTCGGTGACGGCGACCCTGTCGCATGACATCCCGGCCGGTCCTGAACTGATGACCCCGGTCGACGGCTCCACCGGTGTTGATCCGGACAACACGGTTGTATCATGGGAGGAGGTCACCTCAGACATCGATGGCGACCCTGTCACGATCGTTGGCTATCAGGTGATTGTCGAGGAAGACGTTCAAGAAGAATTCCCGCAAGGATTCGCCAGGCCAGTCTTCAGTATTCATCTGCCTGCTTCGGTAACCAGCGTTACGGTGCCGGCCGAGTTTCTGAAAGAAAACGCCTGCTACGAGTATGAGGTGCTGGCCATCGAGACATCAGGCAACCAGACCCTTTCGTCTGCGGCATTTGAGACCGGGTCAGGGTGCGATACCGACGAAACCGCGGAAGATGAAACGCCGCAGTTGAGAAAGGCGAAGCTCTTAATCGAGCATAATGCGACCGACGCAGATACCGGCTTTCAGGGTTTTGCCGACGGCGACCCCTGGAACACTCTCACCATCAGCGACCCGGACGGGAATGAAATCTTGACCGCCTCGGCAGAAGGAGGACTTCTTGATTTCGGTTTGACGGAGTTGTTCTTTGAAACCTCCGAACCGGAAAATGCCGAAGTCCCGATCGCCACTGTCCTGGAGCGGCTTCCAGAGGGAACCTACACCTTTACCGGCGACATGGTTGATGGGGACGAGTCGACGATCACGGCCACCTTCTCCTATAACATCCCTTCCGGACCGGTGTTGTTGGCTCCCGCTGATGGAGCTACTGTCGATCCGAACAATGCGGTTGTCTCATGGGAAGAAGTGACAACAGACCTGGATGGAGAGGCGATCACCATTGTCGGCTATCAGGTGATTGTTGAGGAGGACGAAGAGGAGGAGGAATTCCCGCAGGGTTTTGCCCAGCCGGTTTTTAGCATTTATCTTCCGGCCACGGCGAGCGAAGTCACTGTTCCTTCGGAATTCTTGGAAAGTGGTGTCGCGTACAAATACGAGGTCTTAGCGATTGAGACGACCGGCAATCAAACCCTCACTTCCGCTTCGTTTACAGTGGAAGAGTGAGATTGAAAAAGGTTCCAGATCTGGTAGAATAAATAAAAAAATCATGACAAAAATCAGGCCTATTTTTTGGGGATGGTGTTTGTTTGCCTTGGTTGTTTCTGCGGGGGGATGCGGTTCTTCTGCTTCGGGGGGTTCTTCAGACAATGAAGAAGAAGAACAGGAGGAACAGGATGACGCCGAAGATGATCTGACAGCTCCGGGCCTGCCGGAAACCAAGACCACTTATACCGGCCTTGACGCTCGATACGGTGCAAGGGACCGCCGATATTATGATTTTATCGACAATCTGGATGACGACCGGCTATTGACCGAGGAAATGCATGGGACCGAAGTGAATGTGGCGGTTCATAACACCGTGGATCTGGATGATGAAACAGCCCAGAGCTGGAGCGAAAATGTCCGCGATTGCTGGCATTCTGCCTGGCATGTTTTTGGGGGATTTTTTTACGACAAGTTTGCTGTGTTGGTCCGTTCGACTGAATCAGACGAAGATGATTTTTCCCTCTCTGAAGCGGGAGTCTCCCTTAATGCCGCTGATTTGGAGACCGATGATTACGAATTTGTTTGCCACGAGCTTCTTCATACCTGGATCGGAAAACTGATGGCGCATGAGCCCGATCAAACGGGCAATCTGTTTCAGAGAGAAACGTGGGTTTCGGAAGGATCGGTGGTTTATTATTCCTTTCGGATTCTGGGGGAGGTGATCGGGGAGTCTGAATATACCTCCGGTATGAATGAGCGGTATGAAGATTATAACGAAGCCCGTGGCGGTGAATTTGATTTGTCAATCGCTGATCTGGCGGAGGAAATTGGCGATGATACTTCTCATGAAGGGGTGGGGGTGCTCTACGCGCGGGGTGCTTTGATCAATTATATGCTGGATGCGGAAATGGTTGCATTGGGTTTTAGTCTGGATGATCTTATGGCTTATCTTTACGAAAATTTTGGACTGACCGATACAAGGTGGACCCAGGATGATTTGGAAGCGGCTGTCCTGGAAATTACAGGAACCAGTTTTGCCGATTTTTTCGACACGAACTTGGAAACCAACGTTTTTCTCGATGTAGAAGGGGAGTTTGATACGGCTCTGGAGCATTGAACCATCACGCTTTTCTCAGAGCAGGATCTTAAAACCCATTTGAGAAAAATGGTGATCGAGGGTGAAGATTTCCTTGATGCCCCTTTTTTTGCAGATGACAAAACTGCTGGCATCTATCAGATCAAAATCCTTGTCTTTATATTTTTTGTAGAGTTGCCAAGCTTCCTTTTGCAATGGTTCGTCGATATGGATCAGTTGAATGAAGTGGCTTGAGAGAATTTTTTCTCCCAAAGTCAGTCCCTTGAATTTTCCAACACGCTTGGTTGCCAACGAAATAACTTCTGCAAAGACCAGGTTGGTTGTGACGGCAGAAGGCTGTCTCTCTAACAAGAAGGCCTCTATTTTTTTCCCGGCACTTCCGGTAGGGTCCCCCCAGGCAAAGAGAGCGCTGGAATCAAAAAAGTATTCCAGCACTATTTTTTGTCTCCATACAGATAATCATCGAAGTGTTTTGCGATGTCGGAATAGCCGTTGCCAAAGATCCCTCGCGCCTGAAAAAAAGGATCCTTCTTATAATTTCTTAAGGCCCTCTGCTTTCTTTTTTCGTCGATCCATTCTCTTATGATACCGGCGATGGACTTGCCTCCCGACGAAGAAAGATCCTTCAAGTATTGATACTGTCCCTCATCGAGGTAGATTTGTGTGCGGTGCGCCATACAAGACTCCTTATGCTGTATACAGCACTTTAATTGCAGTATACAGCAGTATCGGTTGCCGATCAAGCCTTTTTGACACCCTCTTCAAATTATTCTTTCAGCCACCGGGGCAATTCGATGTTGGATTCTTTCACAAGGAGGTCTCTTAAATGACGGGCGCCCAAGTTGAGTTAATTTTCTTTCCACCCAAAAAATTCCCGACAGGCCGATTCTAGTTTCTCCCTTTTTTTATCCGATAAATCTCCCAAATGCTTTTTGAAACGGGTATTGTCCCAGGCAAGGAATTGGTCCACCAGGACCATGCTGTTCTTTTGGAGGCCGGCTTCTCCCTTGGCCAGAAAAACCCGGAGTGGATTCGCCTGATCGGCCGCGTTTTTGGTTGTGATGGGCAGGATAACGGTTGAAGGATGGTTAATTTCGTTGAGGGCGTCGTCCTGGATGACAACGCCGGGCCTGAGCTTGCCTGGCTTGGTTCCGATTTGCGGATTGAGATTAACAAGATACACTCCCCATCGTTTTATCTTCATCGGGTTTTCAAGGCGGTGGAACGCGGGGCCCATTCCTTATTGATTTTGATGGATTCACGGCGCACAGCCAGGGAAGCGGCCTGCAGGCGGGTGCGTCTTTGACGGTTTTCCACAATTTGGGTTAAGGCCTGCATTCCTTCCAGAAGAACCGCTTTTTTGCTCGGGAGGCCCAGTTTTTTTTTAAGTTGGGTGATCGCCCGATCCTCTTCTTTAGTCACCTGAATGGTTGTTGCGACTTGCATCTCAATCTCATTTTGACCATTGTTTTGACAATTGTCAATACCATTACTATGTTTCACGCCTTCCCCACCACCTCCCCCCATTTCTTTTTCAAATCTTCACGTTGTTTTTTGCTGGAGGTCGGCTCGAAGGACTTATCTTCTTTCCAGGAAGAACGGATTTCTTCCTGATCCTTCCAAATGCCCACAGCCAATCCCGCCAGGAAGGCGGCCCCCAACGCTGTGGTTTCAATCATCTTGGGGCGGACAATTCGGGTTCCCAAAATATCGGCCTGGAACTGCATCATCAGATTGTTGGTTGAAGCTCCTCCATCCACTTTAAGCGCCTTTAACTTTCGGTCGGAATCTTTTTCCATGGCGGACAAAATTTCCATTTGCTGGAAGGCGATTCCTTCCAGTGTCGCCCGGGCGATGTGACCGCGCGTTGTGCCGCGGGTCAATCCGCAAATCATGCCGCGGGCGTGCGGGTTCCAGTGAGGAGCTCCCAGTCCTGCCAGGGCCGGAACAAAGTAGACTCCGCCATTATCTGAAACTGTTTGGGCAAGCCCCTCAATTTCCGAAGAACTGTTGATGATTTTCAATCCGTCACGAAGCCATTGAACCGCCGCTCCGGCAATAAAAGAGGAACCTTCCAGCGCGTAGTTAACTTTGTTTCCCAGTTTCCAGGCAACCGTTGTCACCAAACCCGATTTTGACAAAATCGGTTTCGTACCAATGTTCATCAACAAAAAAGAACCGGTGCCGTAAGTGCATTTGGCTTCTCCCACCCCAAAACAGGCTTGGCCGAAGAGCGCCGCCTGCTGGTCTCCCGCCATACCGGCAATCGGAATTCCATCGGGAAGACCCGTGACTCCTTGTGTAGTGCCATAAACATGGGAAGAGGGGAGGATTTCCGGCAGAAGTTGAGGGGGGACATTCAACAGTTCCAAAAGATCTTCATCCCACTGAAGGTTTTTCAAATCCATCAGAAGAGTGCGAGACGCGTTGGAAACGTCTGTCACATGGCTCGTACCGCCGGTCAGTTTCCAGACCAGATAGGTGTCGATCGTTCCAAAGGCCAGTTTTCCCTCTTTCGCCTCCTGGCCCGCTCCTGCGATATGATCAAGGAGCCACTTTATTTTTGTTCCGGAAAAATAAGGATCGCACACCAATCCTGTTTTGGCTTTGACCATTCGTTCTTTTCCCGACTTTTTGATTTTTTCGCACAGAGACGCTGTCCTCCGGTCTTGCCAGACGATCGCTTTGTGGATCGGACGGGAATGTTGCCGGTTCCAAATGACCGTTGTTTCCCGCTGATTGGTGATGCCAATGCCGGCTATCCGGTTGGCATCAACCCCGGCAAAGTCCAGCGCTTCTGAAATTGTTCGGGTTGTCGATTGCCAAATTTCTTCCGGATCATGTTCCACCCACCCTGGTTGGGGGTAATACTGGGGGAATTCGTTGTTTTTTTTGGCCAGAACATTGAGTTGGCCATCCAGGATGACAACGGTTGTTCCGGTTGTTCCCTGATCGATGGAAAGGATCAAGTCTTTCATCATATTTGGGGCCCCCTCGGCCCGTTTGTTGCTACTCGCGTTAATAAAATTTCGGGCCTCAGATGGCCCTTCATCCAGCACTCAAAAGCCTTTGAGTGCTGGATGAACCCCCCGCGCCTCGCATTGGCAAAGCCAGATACTTGGCTTATCTCTTTTACAAAAATCGTTTAAAAAACTCCGTTACTTTGCCTGCTACCAGCTCTTTTTCATAATCGAGCGTAATCACATGATACGAATTCTCCAACGTCACCGTTTCAGTTGTCGCTGAAGAAATACGGGAGGCCACCCGGTTCATCGAATCATAGGGAGCGGTGGAATCATGCCGCGAATGCATCAAGAGAGTAGGCGTGTGCACCTTGGCAAGGGTTACCTGAATTTCTTTTTGAAGTTCCACCAGACTGGCGATGCTGGCCAGCGGCATGAGATTGTAATTCCAAAAATTTTCCTTGGCCAACGGATCCTTGATGTCGACACCAAATTTTTTCTGGTATTTGAAAAAAAATTTTAGCGGAGAGTGCTGGACAAGGGGAAGCAGTTTGGAAGGCCAGGGATGGAGGGTGAGAGGAGTGGCCAGACAGCCGATGGCCGCGATCGATTGGGGATAATCGATGGCCAGTTTAAGAGTCAGCAGGGCCCCTAACGAAAGGCCCGCCACAAAAATTTTGGGGCACTGTTCATGAAGCTCCATGGTGGCCTTTTGAACTGAGCGGTACCAGTCAGGCCATCGGGTATGACTTAAGGCCTCGGGTGTGGTTCCATGCCCCGCCAACAGAGGAGCCAGGACTGTGAAACCTGCTTTTTCCAAGGCATTGGCCACCGGCCTCACCGAATCGGGGGTTCCGGTAAACCCATGAATGAGGATCACCCCGGCGCCGTTGGTTCCACGAAGATAAATCGGGTCAATTTGGGGATTATAATGCATGGTTTGATGTTTTCAAGAACCATCAACCTATAAAAAAGTAATCATGATGTCCAAGAAAAATATTTTGACGAGCAGGGGCAAGTTCGCTAGTTGATGTTCCTATCATGGAATTGAGAGAAATTTGCATCCCCATTAAAGATGAAGTGTCTACGATGGAGTCGGTTCTTTCGGAACATCTTCAATCGCGCATCCCTTTTGTCCAGGGGGTGGTTGATTATGTCATCCAAAATGGGGGAAAGAGACTACGCCCCATCCTGACTATTTTGTGCGCGAAGCTTACCGGTTATCAGGGGCAAGCCTCGCAGGGGCTGGGAGCGGCGATTGAATTCATGCACACCGCCACTCTTCTGCACGATGATGTCATTGATAACGCGGGGCTTCGCCGGGGGCGTACCACCACCAATTCCAAATGGGGAAATCATGTCAGTGTATTGGTGGGAGATTTTTTCTACTGCAAGGCGATGGATATTCTGGTCGCCCAGGGGGATTTAAAAATTTTGAAGGTGATTACCGATGCCATCACCACCACCACTGAGGGGGAAATTTTGGAAATTACCAAAAGCAATGACCCTGGAACCACCGAAAACGATTATTTGCAGATTATTACCAGCAAAACGGCTGTGTTGATTTCAGCCGCCTGTCAAACTGGGGCAATCCTTTCGCGTGTGTCCGAGGAGTATGAGCATAGTTTGCGCCGTTTTGGCCTGAATCTGGGAATTGCCTTTCAGTTAATGGATGATGTTCTCGATTATACCTCGACGGAAGAAGAGTTTGGAAAAATCAACGGCACCGATCTTAAAGAAGGGAAATTGACTCTTCCTCTGATTCTGACCCTGAAGAAATGCAGTGAGTCGGAAGCTCAGATCATTAAAAATACCCTGCTTGCCGATGAAATTGCAGCTGAATCGTTCCGTCAGGTTCTGGAAATCATCAATCAGTACGAAGGAATCCGCGATACTCTTCTCCTGGCCAAAAGTTATATTCAGAGAGCTAAAGACAATCTCTCTCTTTTCAAACCTTCGCTTGAAAAAGAAACTCTCTGCGCGCTTGCTGATTACGTGGTTTGCAGAAAGAACTGATGGAGTTCGAAAATCGAACTCTTTTTTATTTTTTTGGTTTCCTCTTTTTTCTTCCATTCAAAAAAATTCCCATTAATTCAAGACAAATAGATTCATTTTTTTGATTTGTCCTGAAGATGGCATGGAGCTTGCAGAGCATGCCACTCGAACGCTTGTGAGCGAAAAATCTGGTTTCACCAGTTTTGAGCTCGGAAGCTCCCTTCATTCCGCCGCGGGCGGAGGAAGGTATCTCATGGAGGCGTTTATGCAACAGTCATTTAAAGATGTCTTCGTTATCACCGAACGGGATGGCGAAGAAAAAAACTTCTGGTCACGAATTGGCGTGGCCTTTGTCAACAAGGACGATTCTCTCAATGTGGTGCTCGATGCGATTCCGTTATCGGGTCGGCTTCATATTCGTGATCGACGTCCTCGCAAAGAAAGCGAAAGGAGAATTCCATGAAGACAATGTTGTTTTTATTGTCACTGGTTTTTTGTCAGGTGGGGGGAGGATGGGCCAACACCGAAACGAAGCTGGATGGAGTTGTCAACTTCAACAATGCCACGGCGGAGCAATTGATGCTCCTTCCTGGAATTGGGGAAGCGAGAGCTCAGGCTGTTATTGACGCCCGGGCTCTTCATCCCTTTACCAAGATAGATGATATTCTGGCTGTGAAGGGGATTGGAGAAAAAATGATCGCTCAGTGGGAAGGTTATCTGACTTTCGATGGACCGACCACACTGAAAGAGGTCGAAGTTTCCACCCCTGCAGTTCAAAAAACTGAAGCTGTCAAACAGAATTCCAGTCGTTAGCATACTCGAGCGCCCTGTGAGGAAGGATTTGGCTTTGCCAATCCTGACCTCGGGGGCTCGCTTCATCGTCAGCCAGAGGCTGACGGGAAGCTATACAAATAACCACCTGGCAGAGACTTCCCTCCCTCTGCCAGGTGATTTTTTTATGCGAATTGACGATGTCTTATAAATAGTGTAATTTATTGGAGAATTAATAGAATACTCGAGATGGAGCGAGGATCTGGCTTTGCCAGTCCGAGCGAATCCAATGGGGGTTTATCCAGCACTCAAAAGCTTTTGAGTGCTGGAT